>JAAVYV010000064.1 GCA_022791325.1 Clostridia bacterium | reverse complement strand
CCTGTTGTTACTCTAGCACTATCTGAATAATTTGTAATAATCCCTGCAATTATAAGTACAATTACCAATATTCCTATACTAATACCTATTTTCTTTTTCATACGATACATCTCCTTACAATAAATTTTAATCCTAACGATAAATTACTATTTGTATAATTCTTTAATTTTCATTTTCCATCAATATATCCATAAGTCCACTACATTCAGAAAGAGCCTTTGATAAATCTCCATTTTTACTGCTTTGGCTCATAATATATGTTCCTATTTTATCTATACATTGTTTTATTTCATCTTTTGAGTAAGTTCTATCTTCTATTACTGTGTCTAATTGTTCTAATATATTTTGTTGTTTCTTTGTTAAATCTATTTTAAAGTTCATTTTATTACTCCATTTCTTATTGTGTTTATTTATTCATTAATTCTTTTACTTTTTGTACATAGTATGTATCTCCGCCATTTTCTATTATATAAGAAAAACATTTTTCTTCTTTTTCTTTATCTCCAAATTCTTTATAAATTTCAGCTAATTTATAATTGTAATATACTTTTTTATTATTTTTGTTTGCATTTTCTAGTAATTTTAAATATAACCCTTTTGCATTTTCTAAATTATTCAATGTCTTTTCCTTTGCTAATTCTAATTCAATTTTTCTTGTTTCATATAATAACTCTGTTTCTTCTAGTTTTATTTTATCTAATTTGCTATTATTTATGTTTTCTTTCATTTTATCTATCATTTCTCGTGCTTTTTCTAAATTATTAAGTTGAAGATATATAATAGCAAGATTATTATAATATGCTATTTTATTATATGTATCAATTTTATTGTTTTTAAATTTTGGCTTTCCATTTTCTAATAACTCTAATGCTTTTTCAAATTGTCCTAAATTAATATATCCTGTTGATAAACTTATCCTAAAAGTTATATCAAAAACCTTTTGAGTATTTTTTTTATATACCTTTTGGTATTCTTCTATATATTTTGTTATGTTGCAATCATTATATAGATTCTTATTTATTTTATTTAGTCTTCTCATTGTAATATAATTAAAAATTGGAGCAGTTAAAAAACCATATAAAAGCATTAAAATAAAAAACGATATTCCATTAAGTTCTTTTATATTAAATGCTAATATAACACAAAATGCACCTACATTTATACCAAATAAAATACATAGGTCTGTATATATAGTTATCATTATATATCCCCCTTTATATATTTACTTATTAAACTATATCATAAAAGCTAACAATATTCAAACTGTTAGCTTACTTTTTTATTTTTTATTAACATAGTTTTTTATAGCTGTAATACATGTATAATACATTTTTAACTCATCTTTTTCGCTTTTATCAATAATATTGTATAAGTTCTCTTTTATTTGTAATTTATTATTATCTCCTTTTCCATATAATATATAATCTGCATCTATTCCTGTGCTTGATACTATGCTATCTAATGAAACTAAACCAATTAGAAAATCTCCCCTTTCTAATTGTCCTACATGTCTTTCTGTTAGGTCACATCTTTTTCCAAATTGTTCTCTTGATTCTTCAAAAATTTCTTCTCTAATTCTTCTAATTCTAGCTCCAATTGCTATTCTATCTAATGCCATTTTTTCCCCTCCTAGCAGTAATGTACTTACATATGTATATTTTACATTCTTTGACAAAAACATTACATACTTTATTACTTTAAAAATACATACTTTATTACTTTAAAAATACATACTTTATTACAGTACATTATTTTTGTATTTTCCCTGTTTTTAGGGATTATTCGGCATTGACTTTTTATTTTTTTACTTTTTCGACAAATATCACTACTTAAATTCGACAAGTTTTTCACAAAGAATTTTATATACTCTCCGCAGGGCTTAACATACCTGTTAAAGTTGAACATATACTAATGATATGTAAGATACTTAAGATAACTTATTCAAGTTTGTAACAGGATAATTAGGCTCTATTTATATGAATATTAATACATAAAAAGCTATGGAAGGAGGTTTTGTTTTTTTATGTGTTCCACTTAAACAGTGATGTATTAAGCCCAAATTTAAAATTTGGGAGGAACATTTATGGAAAACAAAATTGTCTATAATGAAGAAAAGTTTGATAGTTTCCTTAATAAAACTATCATATTATCATCAAAAGCTTATTTCAAAAAACAAATGAGAATTGCCAATAGAGAAAAAACTATTATTGATGATGAAGAAAATTCAATTTTAGAAGGGGTTTCTATGCTTAAATCTGCCTTTTCTACTATTGATGATATTGAGAATACTTTAGAGTTAAATAGTGCATTACAATCACTGTCTGCCATTGAGCAGTCGGTGATTTTTTTGTTATTTAAAGAAGATTTATCTCAAGATGATGCTGCTAAAATATTAGAAATATGTTCAAAATCTGTTAGTAGAATAAAATTACGAGCAATTGATAAATTAAGAAAATATATTAAAGGGGATGTAAAAAATGATAGATAAAAATTTGTATGAGTTAGGAAAGTTAGCACAAAAAGGTAATGAAATTGCAATGTTAGAAATTATTGAGCAAAAGAAAAAAATAATAAAAAAATATAGTTATGGTAGTGAAGATAGATATCAATTTATAATTCTAAAATTAATTGAAGGAATAAAAAATTATAAATTTTAAAAATTATGGTAGAAAATTCTTTACTTAAACAATGTATATATAGTGAAGGGCAAAACAAAGTAAAAGCACTATATATTATAAGGACAGGTAAGACAAGCTCTTATCTGTCCTTATCTAAGTTTAAGTAGAAAGGAGAATTTTTAAGATGTTTTTTAGATTTGTTCTATTAGGAATATCTTTCGTTGTAGTCTTATTCATATTTGATGTCCTTTTACCAAAATTAAAATTAAAGTATAGATTACACAAAGAATTAAGGGAAAGAAAAAGAAGAGAAAAAGCATTTGCAAAAAAAATGAAAGAGTTAGAAATTAAATAAATTTCTAATAGTATCGCTATGCAAAAAAAGTGATTAACAAAAAGTTTAGTACGAGGTATTTATGAAAAATGATATATTACATTTATTCTTTTGTGATAATTTATCACAAAAAGAAATATCTGAAAAGCTTAATATTACAAAAGGGTATGTATCTCAAATAGTTACAAAAGATAACCGTTATCCACAATTTAAGAAAGAAAAGTTGATAAAAGCACATAAAAAACATAATAAACAAATTCAAAATATAACAAAAGAAAAAAGGAAAAAAATTCAATTTAGTAATTCAGTAGATGACTTATCTTTAAAAGTAAAGCATAATCAAGCATCTATGGAATTATCTAAAAGAAGCCATTTAAGTAACGAAAGTTATAGAGAATGGAATTATAGTGCCTACAAATATAACCCTTCCAAAAGGCGATATGAGTTCGACAGTACACTTGGTCGTTCTTATGATGTGCCTAAATATATTAAGGAAAGGTAGAATTGCTATGGAAGAAAAATTATTAAAATTATTTAAGTTAGCTGATTCACTAAATGAAAAACAAGAGAAGTTATTTGCTGAAATTACATATTGTGCTAATAATAGCAAAACATTAACAATCTATATAAGGTCAAAAATAGATTTTTCTTATATTGAAAAATGCGAAATTCAATTAAACAACAACTCTAATATTAGTTGGAATAATATTATTTCACTTTTTGAGACTTTTATTGGAGGTGTTGTAAATGAATAAGAAAGAAGCTATTGCTTACGCACAAGTTACATTAGATTATATGCAAAGTTCAAAATATGATGGTAAATTAACTCCTGAAACATTAGGAATAGAAATGAAACAATGTTTTAAGTTATATACTCATAATATTATTTTAGGTATTGCAGAAGCACAAATTAAATCTGCAAAAAAATTACATTCTGAAAAAAGTGGATGTGATAAAAATGTCTACTAATATAGAAAATATAGATTATTATAATATTCTTTTTAAGGATTTTCCTGATATATTGACACCTATGCAATTAAAAAAAATGTTAGGAAATATTGGAACTAATAAAATATACAAATTACTTCAAGATGGAACAATTTACTCTAAAAAAATAGGTAAAAAATATAAGATTCCAAAAGTAAGTTTAATTTCATATATTATGAATGAAAAAAATAATTAACTTTCAACATAGACTATTTATTTTATTTGTGCTAAACTAATTTCGCAAATAGTGAGTAGTCTATTTTTATCGGAAAGGAAGGAAGAATGATAAATGAAGATTACTCAACAAATAAAATACATGTAACAGTAAGTGTTCAAGAAAAAAATGGTATATATCAAGCCGTTTTAAGTTATAAAAATGAAAATGGCGTGTGGAAATCTAAATGGAAAAGTACGCAAATTAAAGCTAAAAAAGGAAATTTGAAACTAGCTCAGGAAAAAGCTAATATAATAAAAGATAATTTTGAAAATGACTTAAATAGCAAATTCAAGCCAGCTCCTAAGCCACAGAATCCATTAGAAGCACAGTTAGATATGTACTTAATTGATTTTCTTAATATGCGATTAGAGGAGGTAAGTGTAAAGAAAAAATATGATGATAATACTTATGCAGGTTATAAAGGTTACATTGATTATCATATTTCAAATTATTTTGATAAAGGAGATTATAGATATACAGTTAGAGACATAGATAATGCTGTTCTAGATAAATTTTTCACATATTTATCTGTTGAATGTCATTTAAAAAATTCAACTATATTGCATTATAAAAATTTGTTTAGCGTAACATATGACGCACTAGATAAGAAAAATATTAAACGTAATCCCATTATTGGAATAGAAAAAATATCTGAAGAAGTCTTTATTCCTAAAACCTACAATATGAAAGAACTAAATGAATTAATGGAATTATTCAAAGGTGATGTTATTGAAATTCCAGTATTACTTGCAATTTATTATGGTCTACGAAGAAGTGAAGCATTAGGTTTAAAATGGTCCGCAATAGATTTTGAAAATAATTGGATAACAATTAATCATACTGTTGTTGAAAGATCAAGAAAAGCAATTAAAAATGACAATGATAGAGTTGTTGGTAGAGATAGAACTAAAAATATTTATAGTAATAGAGAATTACCATTATATCCTGATATTAAAGTTGTATTACTTGAAAAGAAAAAACGAATTTAAAACTGTAAACAATTATTTAAATCTTCTTATAATACCGATTATTTAGATTATGTATGTGTAAAAGATGATGGAGATTTAATAAAGCCAAATCATGTAACACATAGATTTTTAAAGATATTAAGAAGAAATCATATGAAAGAGATAAGATATCATGATTTAAGACATACATTACGGTACTGAATTAAATGCCAATGGAGTAGATATCAAGGCTATAGGCGAGTTTTTAGGTCACCGGAAATTTATCTACAACTAGAAGATATGCTCATCCAGATAAAAGAGTAAAACAAAATGTAGAAAAAGCCTATAATAAATTATTACATGGAAATGACGTTCAAACTGATACTACGAATACAATACCAAGAGTAAAGAGATTTTACATCAAAAGAAAAAAGATGCTTGTCTCGTAATTAACATCGCATCTAATTTTATTATATAAATGTTCCAATGTTTTGGTACTGGTGAGCCAGAAGGGAATCGAACCCCCGACAACCAAGTTTAGGAAACTTGTGCTCTATCCGCTGAGCTACTGACTCATAAATGCATAGTAGAAATTTTTTTAGATATAAGTATTTAAATATCTCATAAATACCTAAATTAAATACACTTTTTTAAAGTGAACACTATCTTAGGAATCTTTACACTTATTTTTTAATTAGTTTTAACTACTTTTTATATTGCTTACCTACAACATAAGGAAATAGGGATGTTTAATTCAGAAATCTAAAAAACTTATTGAAAAATTTTTTAGATATTTTTTTAGATAATACTATTTAAAATTGTAAAAAACGCCTAAATATATGCATTTGTTAATGGCTGCCCCTAATCTTAGGAGGCTGTTGCTCTATCCTACTGAGCTAATGAAACATATTACCTCTTTATTCTACTATATTTCTTTCAAAAAATCAATATTCCATTTTCATTATTTTTATGTTATACTATTTCGTAATTAATAAATTTTACAATATATATGTTAAGGAGTGTCCCCTGCGTTCCGAAATCGGAACGGAAAGGACCGTCCCTAGCGTTCGGGAGGAGTTTATTTATGCAAAAAATACTTGGTTATATGAGGAAAACTATTAGAAGTTATAATATGATAGAAAATGGTGATAAAATAGCTGTGTGCTTATCTGGTGGTAAGGATTCTATTACTATGCTTATGGGATTAAAACAGCTTCAAACTTATTTTGATAAAAATTTTGAACTTATTGCAATTAGTGTTAACCCTGGTTTTGATTTTTTTAATGTGGATTTTTTACAAAAAACTTGTGATGAAATTGGTGTTCCTTTAATTATTGAAGATAGTCATATTAAGGAAATTGTTTTTGATATAAGGCAAGAAAAAAGACCATGTTCACTTTGTGCTAATATTCGTAGGGGTATTTTAAATTCTATTGCTATTAGAGAAGGTTGTAATAAGATAGCTTTAGGTCATAATGAAGATGATGTTTTAGAAACATTTTTAATGAACTTGTTTTTAACTGGCGCTTTTTCTACTTTTGGTCCAAGTACATATATGGATAGGTCAAAAATTACAGTTATTAGGCCTCTAATTATGACTCCTGAAAAGGAAATTAAAAAGTTTGTTAAACGCAATAATATAGAA
The DNA here is from genome assembly GCA_022791325.1 of Clostridia bacterium. Lineage (GTDB taxonomy): Bacteria > Bacillota > Clostridia > TANB77 > CAG-508 > UMGS1663. The sequence continues at coordinate 40,280 of JAAVYV010000064.1, read as the reverse complement.
GTAATGAAAAAAAATTGCCCTATGGATGGTATTTCTAAAAGAGAATATATGAAAAATTTGCTTTATAAGCTTAATTTGGATATTCCTATGGTTAGAGCTAATTTGATGGGAGTTATTAAGAGGAATGGAATAAAAGGTTGGCATGAATAAAAAGATTAAAAAAATTTTATTTTGGTATTTTCAATTTTATTGTGGTAATGGCTAAAATTTCAAAGGTGTATTCACATTTTGAAATTTTAACCATTATATTTTTATTTCACTCTTTTCCACATATATGTTACAATATATGGCTGAATATTATTATGTGCTTCGCTATTTCCATTTGACTTTATTGGACTAGTAGCTTTATTAACTCCATGCCACCAACCATTTGCATTAATACCTGAAAAACCATAATTTTTTTGTTTAGGTTCATCTATATTACTATAAATTACTAAAGCATCACCACCATTTGTATATTCATGATTATGACTTGGCATTTCTGCTATGCTTATTTTATGGTCATATTCGCCTCCTTCATTATTTATAGAAAACTCCATAGATTTACCGTTTACATCTGTCCCATTACCTGCTCCTATTAAAGTTCTTCCTTCTGCATATCTTTCCCATTCTCCACCTATTATACCTTTTGGATTCACTTCTGATGTGCTTATATATATGCTTCCTATTGGATATACAATGTCTATTAACTGTTTCATATTTATTGTTACTTGTGAATTACTATTTGTTGCTAGTATTACTTGACTATATAATTCATTTAATTCTTCATTTTCTTTTCTCTGTGCATTTTCATATAATTCTTTAGCTTGTTTTATTTCTTTGAATATCCCGTTGTCCCCTAAGCTTAAGTATATTCCTACACTTGATAATATTATTAATACTATTATTGTTATAACTAGTGAAATTAAGGTTATTGCCCTATTTCCAATTAGAAACGTTTTCAAATATAAAAAATTAGTTTTCCTATTTTGGTACTTTAAAATATTTACTTCTTCATTTTCTATATTCTCATTACTTTTCTTCTTTTTTATATTTGATTGTCCCCATTCTAAAAACATCCTTATTTTATTTTGTTTTTCTGTTTTTTTCATACGTTTTTACTCCTTTTATTTTTATAAAAACATTTTAGCATTCAATTGAATGCTTGTCAATGCATTTTTTTGAATGCATGATATTATTAATTAAGGTGAATTTTATGTATTTAAAAAGATTACGAGATTTAAGAGAAGATGCAGATTTAAAACAATCTGATATAGCTAAAATATTGAATATTACTAGGCAACAATATGGACTTTATGAAATTGGTAGAAGAGACTTACCTATTGAATTCTTAAAAGTACTTTCACAATTTTATAATGTCACTTCTGATTATATTTTAGAATTAACTAATAATCCTAAATAATATATAGTATGTAAAAAAGGCACGGTTTCCCGTGCCCCTACAGTATAAATTTTTAAATTTTCATACTTAATTTAACTTTTTGTCTTTCCATATCTATTGCTATAACTTTTACTTTTACAATATCTCCTACTGACACTATCTCTGAAGGATTTTTTACATATTTTTCGCTCATTTCTGAAATATGTACTAATCCATCATGTTTTACACCTACATCTATAAATGCTCCAAAGTCTATTACATTTCTTACTGTTCCTGTTAGTATTTGCCCTTCTCTTAAGTCTTCAAATTTTAGTACGTCACTGCGTAATACTGGTTTTGGCATTTCTTCACGTGGGTCTCTTCCTGGTTTTGAAAGTTCTTCTACTATATCTTTTAATGTCATTTCTCCTACTTGTAGTTCTTTTGCTGTTTTATCTATTTTTATGTATGCTAATTTTTCTTTTATTTCTTTTAGTTTTTCTTTATCATTTAAGTCTTTTTTATTGTAGCCTATTAGTTCTAGTAGTTTTTCTGCTATTTCGTAACTTTCTGGGTGAACTCCAGTTACTTCTAATGGATTTTTACCTTCTGGTACTCTTATGAAACCTGCACATTGCTCGAATGCTACTTTCCCTAGTTTTGGAACTTTTAAAAGTTCCTTTCTTTCTTTTATTTTTCCATTTTCATCTCTATATTTTACTATATTGTTTGCTATTGTTTTATTAACACCAGCTACATATGAAAGTAGTGATGGTGTTGCTGTGTTTACATCTACACCTACTTTATTTACAGCATCTTCTACTACTCCAGTTAAACTTTCTCCTAATTTCTTTTGGTCTACATCATGTTGATATTGCCCTACTCCTATTGCTTTTGGCTCTATTTTTACAAGCTCTGCAAGTGGGTCTTGCAACCTTCTTGCTATTGATATTGCTCCTCTTAGAGAAACGTTTATATCAGGGTATTCTTCTGTAGCCAGTTTTGATGCAGAGTATACACTTGCTCCCGCTTCTGATACTATTGCATAATGTACTTCTTTTCCATATTTTTCTTTTACTTCTTTTATAACATCTGCTACAAATATTTCAGATTCACGTGATGCTGTTCCATTTCCTATTGCAAACATATCTACATCATATTTTGCAATTAAATTTATTAATACTTTTTTAGCTACTTCTACATCATTTTGAGGTTCTGTTGGATATATCGTAGTTGTATCTAAAAGTTTTCCTGTTTCATCGATAACAGCTATTTTGCAACCTGTTCTATAAGCTGGGTCAAAGCCTATTACTGTTAAACCTTTTAATGGTGCACCTAGTAATAACTGTTTAGCGTTTTGACCAAATACTTTTATTGCTTGTTCTTCTGCTTTTTCAGTTAAATCACTTCTAATTTCTCTATCTATTGAAGGCTCTATTAAACGTTTCCAACTGTCTGCTATAGTATCTTTTAATACTTCTTCATATTGTTTATTTTTTATAATATCTTTTTCAATTATTTCAAGTATTTTTTCTTCTTGTTTTTCTATTTTAACTTTTAGGAATTCTTCTTTTTCTCCCCTGTTTATAGCCAAAATTCTATGACTTGGAATTCTATTTACTTTTTCGCTAAACTCGTAATACATTTCATAGTTAGATTTTTCATCTTCTTTAGAAGCTTTTGTTTCAATTAACGCTTCTCTATAAATTAGTCTTTTTATTTGTTTTCTATATTCAGCATTATCTGAAATATTTTCAGCAATAATATCTTTGGCTCCAGCTATTGCATCTTCAGCTGTTTCCACACCTTTTTCACTATTTGTGAATTCTTCTGCTATTTCTTCTATATTTCTTTTATCTTCTTGCTTTATTATAATTTCAGCTAAAGGTTCTAAACCTTTCTCCTTAGCAATAGTTGCTCTTGTCCTTTTCTTTTGTTTATATGGCCTATATATATCTTCAACTTCTGCTAAAGTTTTAGCAAGTTCAATGGCAACTACTATCTCGTTTGTAAGCTTTCCTTGACCTTCTATTGAATTTACAACTTCTGCTTTTCTTGTTTCTAAATTTCTTAAATAATTTAATCTATCTCCTAAATCACGGAGTTGTTCATCAGAAAGGCCTCCCGTAGCTTCTTTTCTATAACGTGCAATAAATGGAATAGTGTTTCCATCATCAATAAGCTTAACTGTGGCTTCAACTTGACTTTCCTTAACTTGTAACTCTTCTGCTATAATTTTTGTGATATTCATTTTTAATTATCTCCTTTTTGGGTTACTTTCCGTTTTGATTTTCTTCTATATTTTTATCGTAAAAATCTGTAATTTTATTAAAATACTCTTCCTTTTTATCGTTTCCCTGAATATTCTTTACTTCTACTGCAGAACCTGCTCTCATTGGTGATGCTATTCTTGCTTCTTTACTGTATGTTATATTTGTCATTTTATCAAAATCTAAATCCATATTGTATATTCTTATTATTTCTTTATTGTCTTTTGTCTTTATAGTTACTGTTACTTGATTTCCTTGTATTTTTGTTATTTTCCTATCTTGTACTTCACCTATTAGCTCATCTGTTTTACTACTTGTTTCTATCATTGTATCTGCTATTTTTAATAAATCTTCTTTTGTATAATTACTCATTAATTTGTTTGCTTCTTGTATATCTTTTATTCTCTTTTGCCCTTCTTCTTTTTCTTCCCAGTAATCAGTTACTCGTTGATAATATCCTTCTTTTTCTTCAGTCGTCGTATTTGCTTTAAGTTCAATAGCTTTTCCTATTCTTTGTGGAGATTTTATTTTTGCCTCTTTTGAAAATTTTTCATCTTCCATTTTATCAAATTTTAAACTTAACCTATATATGTGTACATCATTACTATTTTTTGTTTTAGCTTCTACTGTAATAACATCTCCATCAATTCCGTGTTATTTTAGCATTTTGTAAATTTCCTTCTATCTCTCCTGTTTTTGCAATTTTCTCTATCATAATGTTAAAAGTATTTAATACATCTTGTTTTGAATAATCTTTCATAAAATAATCTTTTACCTTAATATCTTCTTTAAATGACATTGTTATTCCCCCTATCCTTTATTATTTTCATACTATCATAAGTAAATAGAAAAATCAATAAATCTTTTACGTATTTTTGTATTTCTCTACTATTTTGTCACTACCAACAATTGCAAAATATTTTTATGATATATGATATTATTAATTCTTCTTTGCATTTTTTATATTGGCTGTAATATTATTTTATCTAAAATAAAAATAGTTGTATTATTGTAAATTATAACAATAAAAATCATTGAAAATGCATATGTAAATTCAATGATTCTTAGTTTCTTTACAGGGTCGTTTTTGATATTACCAATTATTAAATCGAAAAACCGAGGTGCTACACCCATTTTATCTATATTGGCTCCAATGTAGCAACGTCCTTCTGGAGTAGCTACACAAAAGTTATTGGCACTAGTATAACTAAGCGAACGTAGCCACCAATAATTAGCATTATCTTCTGATGGTTTCATTGTTACACTAGATGTTGTATCATATGATATATTTTTTAGATTTTCTTTATAATATTTATATCTTTCTCCTTCTTTTGTTACTGCATATCCATATCTTGTATTAGTAGTATTTTGTTGCCATATCTCTGAACAGGCTAGCAACCATAATTTATTATTTGATGTTCCAATATTATTTTCAGTATTATAGTCTGCATCATTATAATTTTGTATATATTTTTTTGCAACTGTCTTTATTTTATCACTGTCTTCTATATTATTTATTATTTCATCATTTAATATAGTTTGTAGACTACTTTCTCCCCATCCATTTTCATTTGTAGAATTACTCTGTTCATTCATCTCTTTATTATATATATAATCCACAAATTCAAAGCTTATTCCTGCTTTTGTATGTTCCATTCCATCGTTATAACTATTTGTATCTATTAAATCATCATGATTAAATCCTAATATCCTTACTCTTTTTTCCTCCCATTCTTCACCATTTTTATATCTTATTTTTTTCCAATCTCCTACACCTAATTTTATATTCTCTTTCCCATCCATACTAACTGTTATTTCATATGTATCTTTTGTTATATCATTCATATTACTTGGACTTGATATTTCCTGTGCTATTTTTTCTAATTCTTCCCATGTAAAATCTGTTATCTCTTGTGGATTATGTGCTACATTTTGTTCTGTAGAAGTTCCATTTAATATAGTTTCTTTTACAGTTATAAAGAACATTTGCTTTATGCTACTTCCACCCTTCACTTTTGCTGTTATTGTTACTGTTCCTTCTTGTACTGCTGTTACTTCGCCCACTGTATCAACTCTTGCAACTGTTTCATCACTACTTGACCACTCTAATTCTACATTTTTTATATTTTCTGGTTCAAAACTTACTACAAGTGTTTCTTTTGTTCCTTTATTCATTTGTCTATTCACTTTTATTGCTGTTATGAGTTCTTCATCAGAACCTTCTGTACTTCCATCTACATTTTCATTATTTGTCTCTAAATTTCCTATATCTCCTATAATATCTTTTATATTTATATCATATCCGCCATCTTTTGTTTTTATTCCAATTATATTTTCTTTCTCATCATACACTATTTCCCCATATTTATTAAGTATCTCTTCTAATTCTATTTTTGATAATCTTCCATCCTTTTCTATCTCTTTATCAAGTATTTCTATATTAACTTGTTCTTTTATGCTTGCAATTTGTATATCTATTTTTGCTTGCTTTGCTCTTGTTATTATTCCGTTTTGCCCTAATGTAGAATTTATTGTTATTCCTGATAAAATTATTAGTATTACAATTGTTATTACAAGAGTTATTAATGTTATACCACTTTTGTCTTTTATTATATTTTGCATTTTAGCTTCCTCCTACTTTATATTATATTCATACTTAAATGCCCTCTTTATAATAAGTATAAGGGTTTTATATTTCTTTTTCAATATATTTTAAATTACTGTTTAATAACATTTTTATTACAGTTCTGTTACAATTTTTTCTATATAAAAATAAAAAGTGACAATAATTTCACTTTTTATTTCTACTTTTTATTCTATTCCTAAATATTCATTATAGCTTATTTCTCTATCTATTAATTTATCTAATTTAATATCTATTATTCTATTTGCTACTGTTTGTGTTAGTTGATGGTCATGTGATGTGAATATGATGTTGCCAACGAATTTTTTCATTCCTTCGTTTAATGCAGTTATACTTTCCATATCTAAATGGTTTGTTGGCTCATCCATTATAAGCATATTTGCCCCTGATAACATCATTTTTGAAAGTACACATCTTACTTTTTCTCCTCCTGATAATACCTTTACATATTTTAATGCTTCTTCTCCTGAAAATAGCATTCTTCCTAAAAAGCTTCTTACATATGTTTCATCTGGATCTTTTGAATACTGACGTAGCCAGTCTGTTATTGTCATGTCTTCTTCGAATAAATAGTTGTTATCTTTAGGGAAATACGTATTTGTTATTGTTGTTCCCCATTCAATCTCACCCTCATCTGGCTCAATTTCTCCTGCTATTATTTGAAATAGTACTGTTTTTGCATTTTCATTGTCTGCCAAAAACGCTATTTTGTCGCCTTCTTTTACTACAAATGATACATTATCTAATAGCTTTTCTCCATTTATTGTTTTTGATATATTTTTTATTTTTAATATTTCTTTTCCGGGCTCTCTATCTGGCTTGAAGTCTATGTATGGATATCTTCTATTTGATGGTTTTATTTCATCTAGTTCTATTTTTTCTAATGATTTTTTTCTTGATGTTGCTTGCTTTGATTTTGAAGCATTTGCACTAAATCTTGCTATAAAAGATTGTAATTCTTTTATTTTTTCTTCTTTCTTTTTGTTTTGCTCTTTCATTTGCTTTAATAAAAGCTGACTTGATTCATACCAAAAGTCATAGTTTCCTGGAAATACCTTTATTTGCCCAAAATCTACATCGGCTATATGTGTACATACTTTATTTAAAAAATATCTATCATGTGATACTACTATTACTGTATTTTCGAAATTTATTAAAAATTCTTCTAGCCAGTTAATGCTTTTTAAATCTAAATCATTTGTAGGTTCATCTAGTAATAGTATATCTGGATTTCCAAATAAGCTTTGAGCTAAAAGTACCTTTACTTTTTCTTTTGCTTCCATTTCGCTCATTAATTTGTAGTGATTTTGTGTATCTATTCCTAAATCATTTAGAAGTTGGGCTGCGTCGGATTCTGCATTCCAACCATCTAATTCCGCAAAACGTTCTTCTAATTTTGCAGCTTTCATTCCATCTTCTTCGTTAAAATCAGGTTTTGCATATATAGCATCCTTTTCTTTCATTATTTTATATAGTTCTTCATTTCCCATAATTACAGTATCCATTACTGTATATTCTTCAAAAGCAAAGTGGTCTTGCTTTAATACTGATAGTCTCTCTCCTTTTTCTTTTGTTACTTCGCCCTTGCTTGGTTCTAATTCTCCTGATAATATTTTTAGAAATGTTGATTTTCCTGCTCCATTTGCTCCAATTATTCCATAACAACAACCTTTATTAAATTTTATATTTACATCTTCAAACAGTGTTCTTTTTCCAAAACGTACTGTTACTCCAATTGCATTTAACATGTTTTTTCCTCCTTATTTTCGACGTGTTTGGGCCGTTTATTTTTGAGTCATTTATCCATTCCTCTTTTTGGTATGATTAGTGCCACAAAAATAAACGTTCCAAACACGTCACTATTATATATGATATTATATTTTTTTTCAAGTGTTTTATTGCTTTATGTTTATTTATGTGATATACTCTTTATGTTACTATAAATTGGTATTTTTGAAAGAGAGGTAGCCTTATGTTTAAAACTAAAAACTTAATTGGTCGCTCTGTTTATGAAACCCCTGAAGTAGTTTGTATGGAAGTACGTACAAAATATGACAATGTATTCGTAACACAAATTTTAGTTTCGTTAAACGATTTTATACCATACTATGATGAGAATTGGATAGGCAAATTTATTGAGACATCTGTTATTCATCTTTCTCTCAAAGATGCAAAAAAAGAAATAGCTGAAGGTGTCCTTCAATATCGCAATGTACGAATGCAAATGAAATAGTAAACTATTAAAAGGGGCTGTAAAAAAAGTAAATTTTCTTATTTTTCTCTCATATATTCCTTTTCTACTAATTTTAAACCTAGTATATGATTTATTGTTATTTTATTTAACTTAGCATATTTCTCTTCTTAAACATCAAATAAGTTATTATTGCAATTAATAGTGAAACTCCAATTACAATATAAAATCCATATTGATTGTTTGAAAATGGTACTGGTACATTCATTCCCCAATAGCTCCCTATTATTGTTGGTATCGAAAGTATTATTGTTATCGTTGTTAATACTTTCATTACTATATTTAGGTTATTAGATATTATAGATGCATATGTGTCCATTGTTCCACTTAGTATATCACTATATATTTTTGCCATTTCCATAGCTTGCTTATTTTCTATAATGGCATCTTCTAATATATCTTCATCTTCTTCATATAATTTTATTACTTTTCCCTTTAGCGTCTTTTCCATTACAACTTCATTTGATTTTAATGAGGTCGTAAAATATACTAAACTTTTTTCTAGTGCTAACATTTTTAATAGTTCCTTATTTTTCATTGAATTATTTAGCTCTTTTTCTGTTTTTTCTTTTTCTCTATTTATTTTCTTTAATTCTGATAAATATATTTGTGCATTTTTATAAAATATTTGTAAAAGTATCCTACTTTTCTTATATGTTATTATCATGTTTTTAGTTTTGTTTTTTTCTAATTCAGATATTATTTTATTTTGTTTTAATGATACTGTTATAAAATAATCATCTCTTACTACTATCATTCCTAATGGCATTGTTGAATGTATTTCTTCATTATTTTCTTTTTCCATTATGGGTACATCTACTATAAATAATGTTGTCTCATCATCTTCCTCATAATCTATTCTAGCTTTTTCTTCATAATCTAGTGAATCTCTTATGAAATGCTCTTCTATTTTTAATTTCTTGCATACCAACTTTATTTCTTCTTCTGTTGGCGCCACCATATTTATCCAATTACCTTTTTCAAATTCTTTTGTTTCTATTGTATCATTTGTTTCTATTTGTGTTTTGTACATTTTTATCATATGAAATTCACCCCTCTTTTTATTTATCTATACTATTTTAACATAATTTTTTTATCTTGTATATATTTTTACCATTAAAAAATCACCTTATGTAAATAAGATGATTTTTTAACTTTATATTTTTTTTACATTATTTATAAATATAACATTTTCTATAATATCTATAATTGCATATATTATCATAATTATTCCTATAGTTTGAACTAACATTCCTACATCAAATATTACATATAAACCACCTATGAACATTATAATTGCTAATACCAAACTATATATCCATACATTTCCATTTACTGCTTTTAATTTTAATGCTGATGTAGCTCTTATTATACTGCTATATACAATCCACATTCCTATAATAATTCCTAATATTGTACTTAATATATCTGCATGTACTATCATAACAATTCCTACTATCGCTGACATTATTCCATATAGTAATTCATAATTAAATAAATTATTTTTTCCATTTGATTGAAAATAATTTAATATTTTAATAACACCAACTACTATAAATATTGCACCTATTATATATGAAATTATATTCATAATTCCATTTGGCTTCCATATTAGAATTATTCCAAGTATTGCAAATATAAGTGATTCTACAATTGAAACCCATCCCGATTTTTTAAGTAAGTTCTTTAAATATTCCATCTTAATTTCCTCCTTTGTATTATTATTTACCATTTATAGTTTATTACTATTCTTTTTTAATGTCAATATTTGTTTTTCAAAATTTAATTTTGCTAATTATTAATAGTTAAACCAAAAAAATATATAGAATATTTTACCATTATATTTAGTAGAATATTCTATATTTTGTGTTCATTTTAGGATACATCTAATGATTTTTTTATAGGTTTTGGAATTGGACTTATTTTAGGTGCTAATGTAGCACTTATTTTATATGCAATTATTTTAGTAGGAAAAGATATAGATGAGAACATTACAAATACTCTATAAAATGATTTGTAATGTTCTATTAAATTTTATAGTTAGTCACTTCTCATTAGTAATTGTACATGTATTATTAAAAAATTCAATAAATCTTTGTGCAACATAGCAAGGTTTCATGTTTCTATTTGTAACAAGACCTATATTTCTTGCTGGAATAATTTTAGAAACTTCTAATTTAAAAAGAAGACCAGATGACAATTCTTCTTTAATTAATTCTTTAGGAAGAAACCCTATTCCTAAACCAGCTTTAACAAAATCCTTTATAAGAGAAATACTAGATAACTCTAAATTTGGAGTAAGTTTTATTTTTTGTTTTGCTAAAATATTATCTAAAAAAGTACGAGTATTAGATTTTTCTTGTTGAAGAATTAAAGGATAATTATTCAATTCTTTAAAACTTATTTTAGATAATAAAGATTTATCAAATTTCTCAGAAGAAGCAACAAAACAGTCATGAATCGTCATACATGGTTCAATTATTAAATCTTTTGGAGTATCATAAGGTAAGTTAATCAAAATAAAATCTAAATTACCATATGTCAAATCTTTTATTAAATTTGATGTAACTGAATGGATAATTTTAATCTTAATATTAGGGTACTTATCATTAAATTTAACAACATTAGGGAGCAGAACCATTCTAGTAAGTGAAGTACCTGCACCGATATTAATACAACCCTCATCCAAATTTTTTAATGAACTTAATTTATTAGTAGAATTAATAAGTCCATCAATATGAGGCTGTATATAATTGAATAGAAACATTCCCTCATAAGTAAGAGAAACACCTTTAACATTTCTAATAAACAATTTTATTCCAAGTAAATTTTCAAGCTTTTTAATAGATTTAGTAATAGCTGGCTGAGAGACATATAAAATATTTGCAGCTTTAGAAATATTACCAACTCTAGCAACTTGATAGAAAGTATTTAATAATTCAAAATTAACATTCACCATAACCTCCAAGAATATTATATATGAGTTATATGTATTTTATTTATATCATACTTTTGAATATAATGTCAACAAAAGATAAAAGAAAGGGATGAAATTAAATATGGAAGGAAAAGAATGTTTAGAAAAAATAACAATATGTAGAATTGAAAACATTAAAAGATTAAAAGAAAAATATGCAAGAAAAAACATAAGAAAATTAGATGCTAATGAAAATCCAAGATGTATAAATTTAAAGAGAAGAACAATCAAAAAAGCATTTAAAAATTTAAATTATTATCCTGATACTGACTGTTCTATGCTAAGTAAAGAATTAGAAAAAAGATTAATGCTAACTGAAAAAAACTTTTTATTTGGTAATGGTTCTTCAGAAATCATTTCATTAATCATAAAAGCTTTTATAAATCCAAAAGAAAAAGTAATTACTCCTTTTCCAACTTTTATGCCATACATTACAGAAAGTAAAATTGCACAAGCAGAAATCGAATATATAAGTCTAACAAAGGATTATAAAATTGATTTAAATGAAATATTAAATAAAATTGATGATAAAACAAAAATAATCTTTGTAGTAAATCCGCATAATCCTACTGGTACAATTATTTCTGAAAATGAATTTGACTCATTTTTAAAAAAGGTTTCTAAAAATATCTTAGTAGTATTAGATGAAGCTTATATAGAATATCTAAACGAAAATAAAAAGATGAATATAAAAAAACTAATAAATAAATATAAAAATTTATGTGTAATTAGAACTTTCTCAAAAGCATATGGATTGGCAGGACTAAGAATTGGATATTTAGTAGCAAATGAAAACATTATAGATATTATAAAAAAAGTAAAACTACCAGTTAATATATCGTGTGTAGCAGAATATATAGCAACTGAAACTTTAAAAAACGACAAATATTTAAAAACTACAATTAATAAAAACAATAAAATAAAGAAATATTTGTATAAAAATCTTAAGGAATTTAATATTCCATTTATAGAATCAGAAACAAATTTCGTGATGGTAGATTTTGAAAATATAGCAGAAAAAATAAAAAATATTCTTATAGAACATGGAATTGTAGTAAACGGAAATTTCCACGAAATGGAAAATTTTTTAAGAATTACAATAGGAAATAAAAAAGATATAAAAAAATTAGTTAAAATATTAAAGGAAGTGTAATAAAATATGAAATATTTTAGTGAATATAGTGATGAATTATTAAATAGAACATTTTTTAAAAAGCCAGAAGAAATAACAAAAAGTGATAAAGTTGAATTTTTAAAAATGGCAACAGGAGCACATCTAGTTACACCTATGACAAACCAAAGCATTAGTGAAAATATAATAAAAAACAAATATAAAGATTTAATAACTAATGTATGGGATCTAGAAGATGGAGCAGGAAATATAGATGAAAATACATTAATAAAAAATTTAAAAATTAATTTAGAAATTTATAATAAAAAAATAGATAAAAATAATATAAATCCAGACAAATTACCATTCATATTTATTAGAGTAAAAAATATTGAAATGCTAAAGGAATTATACACATTTTCTAATCTGCTAAAATACTGTAATGGAATTGTAATTCCAAAAGTAAAACCAAATACAATTAAAGAATATCTAGAAATAATACAAAGAATAAATAATAAAGAAAAAATAAAATTATATGCCTTACCAATATTAGAGGATAGTACTACAATTTTGATAAAAGATGGAATAAACAACATGATAAAAATAAAAGATATATTAGCTAATTACAAAGATATTGTTTTAAATATATGTATTGGAGCAACCGATTTTTCAGGAAAATATGGAATAAGAAGAAACGTAAAATCAGATATATATGAAATGCATGTAGTAAGTCAATGTTTAACAAATATATTAAATATATTTACTTATGAAAACGAATATAGTATAACAGCACAGGTATGGGAATACTTTAGTAAAAATATGACTTCACCAGAAAATATAGGATTACTAAACGAAACTAAAAAGGATAGATACAATGGGATGTATTCAAAAGTTGCAATACACCCTACTCAGATTCTTCCAATACAACTATCAAATTGTATTGAATATGAAGAATATATAGATGCGATTCAAATTATAAAAGGAAATAATAAAAAAACAGGTGTATTTAAAAGTTCTAATAGCAATAAGATGAACGAATTAAACACTCATACTATTTGGGCAAATGGAATAATTAATAGAGCAAAAATATTCGGTGTATTAAATAAAGACATAACATGCCAATATATAATAAATGAATTTCTAAAAGAAAGAAGTGAAATATATGATAAATAAAATAAGTATAATAGGAGGACCAGGCTCAGGAAAAAGTACATTAGCAGAAGATTTAGGAAAAAGTTTAAGTATACCAATTATTCACATAGACAAATTATATGAAAACAGCAATTGGAAATATAAAAATAGGAAAGACGCAAACAATAAAGTATTAGATATTATAAGTAAAAACGAAAAATATATTATAGATGGAACTTATACAGAAACATTAAAAGATAGATTAGAAAAGAGCGATTTAATGATTTATTTAGATTTTTCAAGTATAGACTTATTAAAAGGAATAATAAAACGTAGAATAGGTAATAGAAATGTTTATAGAAATCAATTAGGATGGAATGAACGATTAAGCCCAGAATTTATTAAATATGTAATTAATTTTAACTCTAAAAAAAGAGAGCAAATATATTCAATTATAAAAGAAAATCGCAAATGTGTTATTTTAAGGAACAGAAAAGAAGTCGAAGTTCTAAAAAAAATATTAAACACACAAAGTAGATAAAATTCAAGAAGAAATAAAAAAATGGAATAAAAGAATACCTATTTAAATTTTACTTTAAATAGGTATTCTTGGTGGGCAATCGGGGTCTCGAACCCCGGACCTTCTGATTAAGAGTCAGCTGCTCTACCAACTGAGCTAATCACCCATATTGAAATTACTGATTTTAATTAAATAGTGCATATAGATAAACTGGTGCAAAAGTGGTGCATATCTGTCTGCTATTATAATACTTATTATCTTCTTTTGTCAATACCATTTAAAAAAATCCCTAGAGTTTCTTTTATTTTCTAGAGATTTTTTATTTTATTAATATACTATTTTAAGTATTTATTATACAGTTATTTAATGATGTTTCATCTATACATTATTTTCAACTTTTTGTACTTTTTTAGTACCTCTTCTTACTATTTGTTCCAAGCTACTATATGTATCTGTAGATAATAATGATTTTGACACTACTATTCCATTTTGCTTTAATATTTTATATGTCTCACTTTTTACACCATCTGCCCCATATTGCTTTATCTCTTCCATTCCTTCTTCTAATGTATTATCATTTATATAATTTATTTTAAAAGGAATAGTTTCTAGTATATTGGTTTGAAGTTCTACTTCATATTCATTTTCCTCTGATATACCATATATTTCAATTCTTACTATTCCACTATTAACTGTACTTACTATTTTTATAGGATAATTTCTTGTATTTTTAAAGCAGAAGTCTATTGTACCCCAAGATACTGTTGCATCTCTTCCTTCTTTTACATATGATGTTGTAAACCTATGGTTACTTCTATTTGTTATTTCTAAATTAGAATATAAAACTGCATTATATAGTGTAGATGATAGTTGGCAAATTCCGCCTCCTATCCCTGGTACTACTTTTCCTCCTGAATATATAGTTGCTTCTTTATATCCTTTTGCTATAGTCCTTTCTCCTACTATTTTATTATAAGAGAATATTTCTCCTGGAAGAACTATAGTTCCATTTACTTTTTCTGATGCCAACTCTAAATTTGTACTTCTATTCTCATTGTTTGCATTATATCTAGTTGTGAATTCTGATAATTTATTTGGAAAAGCTTCTTTCCCTAATTTATCTAAAGTCTTTTCTGGAATTGTTATTTTTAAAGGTATTATATATTCTTCTTTTTCCTCTTCTATTATTTTATTTGCTTCTTCTATACTTATTCTAAAATCTACTCCATTTATATGTGCATATACTTTAGTTGGATTTTGGGTTATATATGCATTTTGAGGTTCTTTATATATTTCGTTATGTATTTTTTCTATATTAATTTTTTCTATTTTTTCATTTTTTACTGGAATTTTTATTGTTTTGTTTTCAGTACTTTTTATAGCTTCTTTTATATTGTTTTTTACTTTTTCCTTTTCTATTGTTAAACCATCTTTTCCCTTTTTTATAATCAATTCTTCATTTTCTATATAATAGCTACTTTTAACTATTGTTCCTGGTAACTTATTACTAATTTCATCTATTCTCTTATCTATTTTTTCTTCATTATATATTACTTCTATTGGCAAGCTTTTTTGGAATAACATACTAAATAGTATATTGTAATTATCTTTTAAAATATTACCGCTTCTCCCTATTTTAAGTGCCTCCTCAATAGCATTCTCTATATTTATTTTTATATTTAGATCCCCCATATTAATAGTTTCTTCTAAATCTTCATAATAAATAATAACATTTTTTGTTACCGCTTCCTTTACTTTTAATTTTGCTTCTTCTCCGAGTTAAATTAGATACTTCTATTCCTTCTATTTTGACACCATATATAATTTTATTATTTGCCATATTTACTAAAGAAAAAATAACAGAAAAAAATAATAAAGTTATAATAACACATAAAAGAGTTATAATTGTAACTTTTTTATTTAATTTTTGAGTTTTACCTTTATTTATTTTATCTCGCATAAAAAAGTTCCTCCTTTTATACTGGTTTAAAACACTTCCATTTTAATATTAGCATATACTTATTTTTTTTACAATATTACTATTTTTAAATTACTATAATAATAAAAAATTTTTTATAATATAAAATTTTTTTATAGACATTTTTTGTTTTTTTTTGTATAATTTGCTTGTAAATAATAGAAAAAGAGGTAATTTTATGTTAGGAAGTATGATTGCTAAAATACGCAAAGATAAAAATATTACAAAAGTTGAACTTGCAAAAAGAACTAAAATTAATATTGGGCATTTAACCCATATCGAAAAAGGTGAAAGAAATCCTAGTCATAAAGCTTTAAGAAATATATGTAAGGCTTTAAATATTCCTTACCAAACTTTAGCATACATGTACGATAAAGAAATTTCCCCAGATGATAAAAGATACAAATTAACCAATCATATCTCTTATAATAAAGTAGTTGCAGTAGATATGATTAGTAGTTTCATAGAATGTCCTCCAAACATTCCTAATGCTTCTATTGCCTTTAAAATTAACGATAATTCAATGGAACCTAAGTTTATAGAGGGATCCTATGCTTTTTTAGAGTTAAACGTTCCTTTAGAAAATAGAAACTTTGGTCTGTTTAATTATAATAATCAAATATTACTAAGAAGATTTATAATTAGGCAATCTGACTTAGTATTAAGAGCCGAAAATAAAAATTACCCAGAAATCATTCTTTCTGAGAATGACAATTTTACTATTATTGGAAAGGTTATACCAAATTCCAACTAAATAGTTACATTTATTTACTTTTTTTGATAAAAAGTACTTGATTATTCTTTTTTTTAATAATATAATTGTACTAGCAAAAGATAAACCTTAAGGAGAGATTATAAAAATGGAATTAGTTAAAAATATATTTTTTAATACAGATAAAATTATAGAAAATTCAAAATTAAAAATATCATATGTAGGCACATTGTATCAAAATGCATCTGAGGAAGTATTTTTACACTATGGCTTTGGAGTAAATTGGGATAATGTTTCTGATTTAAAAATGCAAAAAACAGAGCTTGGTTTTCAATGTGAAATAGAAATTATAGAAAGTGATTTATTAAATCTTTGCTTTAGAAATTCAAATAATGAATGGGATAATAATAATGGTAAAAATTATTCATTTACTATTGAAAAAATAGAAAAGGACGAACCTGAAGAAGAAGGTACTGCTTTAATCATTACAAGAAATTCTGATATGCAAATTCGTAAAAGTTTAAGCAAAACTTACATATGGAGCAAAAAATTAAGAATTGCTGTTTACAAAATAATAAAATTTTTCCCTAAAATAATTTCTGGAAATTATACGAGAAAAGTAATTGAATAAAAATATTATTGAGAAGTTTTAGTTAGTAAATAGCTAGTGAAAATTATATTAGTTTTAATAGGTTATTTTAGGAATGATTGAATTTTCTTTAGATAATAAAAGAAAGAGTTTTCTCTATGCTGACGAGCACTGCTCTTCCCCACAACTTTAATTTAAAACAGATCAATTTACTAGTATATAAAAATAGGGTGTCCTATTATTAAGTTATAAAAAACAGATGCCCAATTTTATAATAAAATATAGAATATTTTACCATCAAAGTGGTAAGATATTCTATATTTTTTATAACTTTCTAATCAAAAATGGTATCTAAATTTTATAAAAATTTATTTTATGACACCCTCTTTCATTTAACATTATTCATTCTTACTATTAATTATTCACTACTTTTTAAATGTTCCATCCACCATTTATAGATATAACTTGCCCTGTTGTATATTCATCTTCAATAAGCCATTTTGCACATTTGGCAATATCTTCTATTTTTCCTATTTTACAAAGTGGTATTTCTTCTTCAATTTCTACTATCTCTTTGTCACTTAAATATTTATTCATATCTGTGTCTATTATTCCTGGTGCTATACTATTTACTCGTATTCCTGATGGACCTAGTTCTTTTGCCAATGCCTTAGTTAAAGCATCTACACCTGCTTTTGCTACGCTATAATGTACTTCGCAAGAAGCTCCTGTTATTCCCCATATAGATGATATATTTATAATACATCCTTTTTTATTATGTATCATATTAGGCACCACCTCCTGACACATATAAAAAGCTGAGTTTAAATTTGTACTAATCATTGTCTGCCAATCTTCGTCTGTTATATCTGTAAACAGCTTTGTTTGAGATATTCCAGCATTATTTATTAATACATCTATATTTTTAAACTTTGCCATTGTAAATTCTACTAATTTTTTTACTTCTTCTCTTTTTGAAACATCTGCCTTAAAAGTTTCCACACAATATCCCATACTTGTGAATTCCTCTTTCATTTTTTTTGCCACTTCTTCAGATTTATTATAGTTTATAACTACATTATATCCTTCTATTACTAACATTTTAGCTATTGCAGCCCCAATTCCTCTTGAACTACCTGTTACTATTGCGGTTTTACTCATATTTTACACCACCTTTTCATTTCCGCTAAATTTCATCAAATTATTTATAACTACACTTCTAATAATAAAACCTAAACTAAATATAATAAATAAATATTTTAAATAATCATACCAATAAGTTGCAACTAGTAGTACTAAAGCATAACCTACTATTCTTCCTATATCAAATACAACTTGTATATTCCATAAATAAGTATTTTGGTATTTTTCGTCTACTATTTGATTTTTTAATTCATAGGTTAATGAATTACCATTAATATCGGTTATTATTACTCCTATTTGATTTAAAATAATATACATACAAACCAATACCACACTAAATTTTATACTAATTGGTATTGTTAATAAAAATATAATAATAGTAGTTGGTATTACTAATTTTCCAAAGTTCTTTTTATTAATTATTTTTATACATAATATAGAAAATAATACTCCTATAATATTACTAATACTATTAATTCCACCAACAATTCCTTCGTTTGATATTTGAGAATATATAACAACAGTGGTTAATACTCCTACTGGTCCCCAAGTATTAAAAGCATCGAAGAAATTTTGTATTAATGTTTTTGTAAATATTTCTTTATTTTTTATTGATTTAAAATATTTTAAAACTTGTATTTTTTCACATTCTACTTTTTCATTATTAAGAAATAATGAATATATAAAACATATCATTGTAATTATAAATAATACTGCAAAAGCAACTATATATGAATATGTTTCAATTAAAATTCCAAGGCATAGTGGTGCTATTATTGATATTAAGTTTGCTAATAAACTATCTATTGAAAAATATTTTTTATAATCATTATTGTTGTTAATATTACATGTTATATTTTCATACGTTGCATAATAAAGACTTATAGCAAATGATTGTAATAGTGCAAACACATAAATATAATTTACTATATTTTCTCTTAAAACCAGCAATATACTTACTGTTATTAAATTTGCAAATAAAGACAATCTATATAATTTTATTATATTATTAGTATTTAAAAATTTACATATTACATATCTATAAATAAGATTACTTGCTGAATATACTAACCAATATTTTAATACTTCTGCTAAATTTCCTTCTGTAGCATTAAAAAAATAAATACTTAGAAAAATGTTTCCAAATACTCTTATTATATCTTTTAAATTATTTAGAATAACTAACTTTACCCAATTTTTCTTCATTTTGTTCTCCTATTATTTATTATATTTATTTCTACCTTTTCTACCTTTATTTAAATTTGCTCCTTTATATGTACTAGTTAACGAATGACAATTTGGACACAGTAATATTAAGTTTTCTTCTTTGTTATTTTTATAATTACCATCAATATGTTCAATTTCTAATGGTATTTTATTTGTATATTTATTAATTTCTCCCCAACCACATCTAGCACATTTATTATTATATTTATTAAATAAATATGTTTTTATATAAGAAGAAATTTGATATTCTCCTCTCATTCCATTAATTTCACTATTTTTCCATTTATTAATATAAGTTTTATATTGATATTCTTTTTGACATTTATTAGAACAATATTTAGAACGTTTTTTTATTTCTTTATTACAATTTATGCAATTCATAACAATCACATTCTAATTTTATTTAGTAATAGCTTTTTTATAATTTATTAAAAGCAAAAAACCAAGCAAGTTTTATAACAAGCCTGGTTTTAAGTATGGAGCCACTTGCCCGAATCGAACGGGCGACCTACTGATTCATACTACTATAATTTTCATTACCATATTTTTATGTTTGTAGTCTGGACTTTCTCTTTACCATAGCTTTTTAGCTTTAGGTACACCGTATAAAGTCTCTACACTTAGGAATTTCTTCCCTAGCTCGGGATTAACATATATATTAAATATACTTAGTCTTCCCCGAATTAGCGGTGTCCACTCTATCCGTTTCCAGATAAAGGTGCAAAATAGTTCAAAATAGAAATTTCTTTCTATCTATTCCACAAGTCAGTTGCTCTACCATCTGAGCTAAAGTGGCATATAAGGTTTTGGTGACCCCTACGGGAATCGAACCCATGTCTCCGCCGTGAAAGGGCGATGTCTTAACCGCTTGACCAAGGGGCCTTATATGTAGGATTTAGCCTTTATTAACTAAATCCATTGGTGAGCCATCGCGGATTCGAACCGCGGACAACTTGATTAAAAGTCAAGTGCTCTACCACCTGAGCTAATGACCCATGTGAGTTGCATTGATGTGCAACTGCTTTTATATAATACTATACTTTTTATATTTTGTCAACGTATTTTTTAAAATTTGTCAAATTTTCTTTTATTTTTTTGTTTTTCTATATTATAATTTCATTTTTTTACTATCTTTTTGCTAATTTATGTTCTTTATTATAAACCTCTTTTCAATATTTATTCTTTCACTGGAATAAAGTTTTTTGCAAATTTATATTTTTCTCTATTTTTAATATATGCATATCCTATAAAACTATATGCTATAGCACCTATAAAGTTTACAAATAAATCTTTCATTGTATCTATAATTCCAATATCTAAATATCCATTTTCTATTGTTGTAATTGTTCCATCTTTTGAATAAATTTCAGTTTTTTCAATATTATTTATCTTTACAGGTGTATTTTCTCCACTTTCATTTAATTCAACAGATGAAATTCTTTGTACTATTCTATCTTTCTGCATATCTAATTTTAATATATTGTCTGCTCCAAATTCATAAAACTCCCATAATACTCCTATTGTCATCGAAAAACAAAATGCTACTATTGCAACATATAATGGCGATAAATTAATTTTCTGTCCACTTTGATTTAATAAATCTACTAAAGAAAAACCTATTCCTGCACATATAAAACCATTTAATGTATGTAACATTGTATCCCAAAATGGTATAAGCCCATAGAAATTATTTATTTCTCCTAATATTGCACTTGAAAAAATAAATAAATATATTATTGTTTCTAATAAACTTGGTATTCCTATTTTAAATTTTTCTGATATTATTGTTGGTATTGTAAAAAGGAATAACGCTAAAACACACATTAAAGCATTACTAATATTACCTAATGCTATTTGAAATATCATACTAATAATAACTAATATCCTTAATGCTAAATAAACTATAATTGATTTTTTATTTGTTTCATTATATTTCTTCTTCATTTTTTTCGAAAATTTCCCCATATATTTTTCCTCCATATTATTATTTATATTTATAATATCATATAGAAGAACATATTCGCAACTAAAATTTTTATCTAATAGAAGAAAAGTAACTTCGCCACGCGGGCGATTAATAATTGCCCCTATATTTTAAATTAATTTTTTCTATTCAAAAAGAAAGTGGATTTGCTCCTCGGGCGAGCACTGCTGCCCCTACAGTTGTAACTTGAAATAGAGTTCTTTCCTATAATATAAGAAAGGGCATAATTCGGTAAATGCTCTTATGCATTCCTAACCAATTAAGCCCCTACAATTATAATTTTAAATAACACAAAGTAATTATTGCTTTCTATTAATTATTATTTAGTTTCTCTAATAATTCTTCTACATCTACTCCATGCACATCACATGCCTCTTCTATTGTTTCTGCCTGTGAAGCTGGGCAGCCTAAACAATGCATTCCTATTTCTAATAATATATCTGCCTTTTCAGGTGCTACTTCTAATATTTCACCTATTGTTGTTGTTCTTTCAAATTTCATTTTTGATTTCCTCCTTTTTTTATTTTGGATATCGGAAGTAAGAAGTCAAAATTTGAGCAATTTCTTCGAAGAATAAATATAATATTTTTTCTCACTTTTTTATAATTACCTTCTTTTGATTTATTCCATGCAATTTTGATTTTAAGTATACTTCTATCAATTTTTGCCTTTTTTCTTCTGACTTCCGACTTCTGTTTTCTGACTTCTTATTATCACTTTTTGTCACATTTTTAGAACCTTTGTCATTTTAACATAAATTTCAAAAAAAGTATAGACATTTTTAAAAATATATTGTATTATGTTTCCTGTAAAGGAGCGTGATACTTATAAATGTACTTTTAAATACTTTTTTAATTATTTCTATTATTAATTTTTTTATTACTTTTTATTCAATATATACTTTTTTTGAAATTTATATTTTCCACAATTTGCAAGGTTCCAAATTAAATATTAAAAAGAACGATATTTCTAATTAATAAAAGGATTATAAAATTTTGCACAAATTAAAAAATTATATATTCTCCTTATTTTTTACTATTGTATCATTTGTAATAGTATTTGGCATTTTCAAACCTATTTTCTATTCTGATACAATAATATTTACATTTGCAATTCATCCTTTTAATATTTGTGAAGAACAACCCCTTATTTGGAATATAATAAAATTTCTATTCATTTTTGATTATTTGTTTTCTAATTTTATTATTTTTAACTCCGTTTTTTCAAAAATATTTTTTAAAAAATCAAAATCAAAAACGAATATTACCAAAAATAATAGTAATGAATTAAATCTAAAAATTGGATTTAATTCTTCCAAAAACCTT
The DNA here is from genome assembly GCA_022791325.1 of Clostridia bacterium. Lineage (GTDB taxonomy): Bacteria > Bacillota > Clostridia > TANB77 > CAG-508 > UMGS1663. The sequence goes on along the minus strand of JAAVYV010000064.1, from coordinate 17,058 downwards.
ATAAACATACCAGAAAAAAGTTTATGCCAAAATATTTTAGTAACTGGAACTATCGGCACTGGTAAAACCTCCTCTGCTATGTATCCATTTACTGAACAATTAATTGAATATAAAAGTAATACACCAGATGAAAAGTTAGGAATGCTTATTTTAGATGTAAAAGGAAACTATTATTCTAAAGTAAATGAGTTATGCTTAAAACACAAAAGAGAAGATGATTTAATTATTATAGATTTAAGTGGCAATATAAAATACAATCCATTAGATAAACCTCACCTAAATGCATCTGTTCTAGCTGATAGATTAAAAACTATTTTATTATTGTTTTCACCTAATAATAGTGAAGATTTTTGGTTAGATAAAGTATCTCAAATTCTTACGGAAAGTATAAAGTTATGTAGGCTTTACAACAATAGTTATGTTACTTTTGAAGAATTACATAATTTAATATTTTTCAAAGATTATTACTTAGAAAAAGTAAAATTATTAAAAGAGTTATTTATAAAAAATACTTTTTCTACTGAGCAAGTATATAACTTACTTTCTAGTTTAAACTTTTTTGAAAAAGAATATTATTCTTTAGATGATAGAACTATATCTATTTTAAAATCTGAAGTAAGTAGGATTACAAATTTATTTATTTCTGACTATAAAGTAAAAAATACTTTTTGTCCTAAAAAAGAAGATATTAATTTTTTTGGATTTTCAGAGGTCATAAAGAAAGGAAAAATAGTTGTTTTAAATATGAATATTGCAAATTATAAAAATCTATCTAAATTAATAGCAACATATTTAAAATTAGACTTTCAAACCGAAGTAATTGCTAGATTAAATAATCCTAGTTTTAATAAGAATAGTAATTTTTTAGATATTTTTAATTCTACTTTAAATAGACCAGTTTGTTTTATAAGTGATGAATATCAAGAATATGTAACTTTATCAGACAGCACATTTTTTGCTCAAAGTAGAGAAGCTAAGTGTATTAATATTGTATCTACTCAAAGTTACACTTCACTTTTAAATACCTTGAATAACGAAGCTTCTGTAAAAGTTATAATTCAAAATTTGGTTAATAAATTATGGTTTAGAAATGATGATATTTTTACAATAGAAGAAGCTCAAAAGCAAATTGGTAAAGAAGAGAAAAAGAAAACTTCTAAAACAATTTCTGAAAATGCAAAAGAAACAAATTACAATTATTTTTTTAATAATTTTTTATCTAAAAATTCTAATATATCAGAATCAATTAATTCATATTTTCAAACAGATTATATTTATGATATTAATTTTTTTACAAGAAATTTAGAAACATTCTCGTGCCTTGCATTTTTATCTGATGGCACTAAAATATTAACGCCACAAAAATTAAAATTAATTCCATATTTTAAAGGAGGAAAAACATGAAAAAATCAATTTATTTAATATTATTATATACTTTAATTTTTATATTTTTTAGTTATACAGTTTCATACTGTTTTGGTGAACCAAAATTAGTTTCAACTTTAAATAATGCTTTTGAAAAAATAGAAGACTGGTTATTGAAATTAGCCACACCAGCAGCAGCCGTTGCAGTAATTACAGGTGCCTTTATGAAAAAGTTTAGTTTTGGAGATGAAGAAAGAATTCGTATAGGAAAGAAACTAATTAAAGGAAGCTTATTTTCTTATGCTTTTGTTTTAGTAATTAATTTGGTGTTATCTGCAATTCAAAGTTTATTAACCTAACATTTTATATTATCACACTGTGTTGTAGGGGTCGCTCTTTCTAAGCGACCTAATATCCCATTTATTTATAATAAAACAATATTTAAGGTGTTCTAGGTCGCTTAAAACGGGCGCCCCCTACAACATATATATTACATTTATTAAAAGGAGGAATTATTATAAATACACAATCAAACATAACTGAAACTATTATAAATACTATTAATACTATATTCAGCACTCTATTTTCTTCAATAGATAATAACATTTACTCTATTTTAGACAAATTAACCTTCATAGATACAGATATAATAAATAATTCTATTATGGATAAATTACTAGGCTCTAATTTATCTAATAGTCTGCTTGCAATTACTAATGCTTTATTATTTGGTTTTAGTATTTATTATTGTGTTAAATTATTATACTCACATTTTACTTATACCCAAATAGAAAAACCATATCAATTTGTTTTTAAACTTTTAATTTTCGCAATATGTATAAATTCTTCATACTTCATTTGTGAGCAAATTATAAATATTAATTATTTAATATCTGGCTCAATTAAAGAAATTGGAAAAAATATTTTTCATACAGATATTTGTTTTAATAATTTAATTTTAAATTTAAATTCAATTATTAGTATAGAATCAGATTCTTTTAATATTTTTAGTGTTGATGGAATATTAAAAAGTTTTATTTCATTTGGTTTATTTAATTTAGTATTTTCGTATGCTTTAAGATATATAATGATTAAAGTTTTTATATTAATTTCTCCCTTTGCATTTTTAACTTTAACTAATTATTCTACCTCCTGGTTTTTCAAAAGTTGGCTTAGAAATTTTATAGGTCTATTATTGTTACAATCTTTAATTGCATTTATTCTATTAATTGTTTTTTCAATTAATTATAATTCCACAGATTTATTTTCAAAATTTCTATACATAGGCGGAATATATGCCTTAAGTAGAGCTAATACGTACATTAGAGAATTAATAGGTGGTATTTCTACTGATATATCAAATGCATTTGGCAGTATAAAAGGTTTAATAAAATAATTTGCTATATAAAATTTATTTTTTAAAGAAAGGATATTTTATATGAAATTTATTTTTCCACAAAATTATAATTTTAAAATAAAACTATTAGGTTTTATAGATTACCCAGTTGCTATCTTTAATATTATTTTATGGCTTATTATCTATTTTTTTATTAATTTAATTTTCAAAGATTTATATCTAAAAATAATTATATTCATTTCAATTGCCTTCCCCGTTCTTTTAATAAGCATTATTGGGTTTAACCATGAAAATATTATTTATGTTTTTTATTATATTTTTAAATTTATGAAAAATAGGCGTGTCTATTTATATATAAAAAAATAAAAAATTCGAAAGGAGTATTAATTTGAAAAATAACTTTATAAATAAAACGGAAAAAGATTTTGAGAGTATTAAACACATTGATGAAAATGGTGTTGAGTTTTGGTATGCAAGAGAGTTGATGCCAACATTAGAATATAGCAAATGGGAAAATTTTATTAAAGTAATTAATAAAGCTATGCAATCTTGTGAAAATAGCAATATAAGTGTGGTTGAACATTTTCCTGACGTCAGGAAAACGTTAGAAATGCCCAATAATGCTGAAAAAATAATTGATGATTATAAATTAACTAGATATGCTTGTTATTTAATTGCTCAAAATGGTGATAGTAGAAAACATGCAATAGCTCTTGCTCAAACATACTTTGCTATACAAACCAGAAAACAAGAATTAAGTAGACAAGAATATAATAAATTAACAGAAGATGAAAAAAGATTATATACAAGAGAAAATGTAAGAAATAAGAACAAATACTTATTTAATACTGCTAAAATGTCTGGTGTTAAAAATTATGGAAAATTTAATAATTATGGATATAGAGGTCTATATAATGGCGAAACATCAAAAGATATTGCACATAGAAAAGGTATATCTGAAAAAGAAGATATTTTAGATTATATGAGTAGTACTGAATTGGCAGCTAATTTATTTAGAATAACTCAAACAGATGATGTATTAAAAAATAAAAATGTTAATAATGAAAACGATGCTTGTATAACACACCATAAAGTAGGTCAAGCAGTTAGACAAACTATAAGAAGAATTGGTGGCACTATGCCAGAAAATTTGTCAACACCAAATAAAAGTGCTAAACAAATTGAAAAGGAAAAAAATAGAAAATTAAAATAATAACTTTTTATTGTAAAATTCGACTAAAGATGATATAATTTCTTCAATCTTAATCTATATTATGAAAGGAGAATTTATATGAAATTAGAGCAGAACGATTTACCAATGTTATTTTCATCTACTGAGCTACCTGATGTGTTCTTTACAGAATATTTGTCTCAAGCTAGTGGTGATTATATAAAAATATATTTATATATTGTTTTTCTATCTAAATATGGAAAAGATGTAAAAATAAATGATTTATCTAAAAAATTAAATATAGATTTTAAAACTATTCAAGAAGGTATTAAATATTGGGAAGATAATGGTGTTATTACTAAGAAAAATACTGGATATATAATTAATAATTTACAAGAAATAGAGCTACATAAACTATATAAACCAAAAGTTGCCCTATCTGCCGAAAGTGTAAAACAAACTGCTCAAAATCAATATAGAGCAAAAGCTATTGAAAATATAAATAATTTATTCTTCCAAGGAATAATGTCACCTTCTTGGTACAGTGATATTGATTTATGGTTTAAAAAATATTCTTTTGATGAAGAAGTTATGATAGCATTATTTCAATATTGTTATAATAGAAGTGCTCTTCACAGAAACTATATACAAACAGTAGCAGAAGCATGGTTTAAAAGTAATGTTAAAACATTTTCAGATTTAGATAGCTTATTTGCAAAACAAGAAAAATTAAATACATTATATAAATCTATTAGTAAAAAGTTAGGTTACACAAGAGCTTTAACAGAATATGAAAAAGGATATATAGAAAAATGGACAATAGAATATGCATTTGACTTAAATATTATAGAAATTGCTTTAAAGAAAACAACAGCAAAAACTAATCCTAATTTTGACTATTTAGATAAATTACTTTCAGACTGGCATGATAGAGGTTTCAAAACTACAGAAGAAATTGAGAACTTTTTAAGTGAATTCAAGCAAAAAAATAAAGATATTAAAAAATTAGAAAAAAATACAGGATATAATAATTATGAACAAAGAAAATATGATAACTTAAATAGCTTGTATGCTAATTTAGGTTAGTGTGAACAATAGTGGCTTTACTACATATATAATTAATAATTTCACTTACAATCTTAGATTAAAATTATAATATAAATGTAGGGGCGATTAGTAATCGCCCGCCGCTTCTATGAAATATCTCTAAAATAATTATTATTTTAGCTAATCTATGTAGAACGGGCGATGACGGCATCGCCCCTACATTTTAAAATTATTTTTTTATAAAAACAAATATAACAAAATTAATTAGAAGGGAGGAATATGTTAGATTTAGAACTAACATATGCTAGGAAATTTGAATAATTCTAATTTAAAGACTTTATTAAGTGAATATGAAAAAAAGAGATTAAACGCTATATATGAAGCTGAGAAAAGAAAAGAGCAAATATATAAAGAAAATCCTGGTTTAGAAGAAATAGATGATGCTTTAAGTAAAGAAGCAATTAGAGTTTCTAAATTATTAATTGCTTCAAAAGATACTACTCTTTTAGAAGGCTTAAATAAAAAAATATCTGATCTAAAAAATGAAAAAGTAAAAATATTAAATTCAATTGGAAAAGATATTAATTATTTAAAACCTATTTATGAGTGTAAGGCTTGCGAAGATACTGGATATATTACCAAAAATTATAATACTACAATGTGTCACTGTTTAAAACAAAAGCTATTTAATATAGAATACAATAAATCAAATATATATAATTTAGAAAAGCAAAATTTTAATACTTTTTCATCAAATTTATATTCTGATGAAGCCAACGAAAAAAAATATAATTCTAAAATTTCTCCAAAAGAGAATATAGAAAAAATTAAAAAATTATGTTTAAATTTTATAGAAAATTTTGATAGTGAAGAAGAAAAAAATCTTTTATTTACAGGAAATACTGGTTTAGGAAAATCTTTTTTATCAAGCTGTATAGCAAATGAAATGTTGAAAAAAGGAAAGACTGTACTATACCAAACGGCACCTGTAATGTTAGATACAATCATAGACTACCGCTTCGGAAAAGAAACTTCTTCAAAAGATATTTATGATAATTTATTAAATGTAGATTTATTAATAATAGATGACTTAGGAACTGAATGTATGAACACTATGAAGTTTTCTGAATTATTTAATATAATAAATACACGTTTATTAAATTCAAATAATAAAATAACAAAAACAATTATCTCCACAAATTTAAGCTTACAAAACTTGTTTTCCACATATGATGAACGTATTGTGTCTAGAATAGTGGGAAATTATAATATTTGTTACTTTTTTGGTGATGATATACGTTTTAAAAAAAGATAAATGTTAATTAAAAAAATATGTAGTGGTAGGCCTTGTGTCTACCCTTTTTCGAAATAGCGAATTATTTTAATAAATGGAAGAAATAAATATCTCACTCTACAATAAAAAGTACATTTTAGCTTTAAAAATAAATATACATAATTTTTTAGTATATCGTTGACTTTTTTGTATTATGTAATATAATTGCTTTGTAACTAATAATTTACATATATAATAAAGGAGGATGTTTTCATTATTTTTTTCTTGCAATAGTTCTTTGTATTATACTTATATGCTTTTTTTGGCTTTTTGTATTGGCGGTATTATTCTTGTAATAATAGGTATAAATACCATTACGTATTCAAAAGATTGGGTTGATACTTTTTTTGGTATAGCATTCCTAATTTTAGCTTTTTTTCTTTTTATACTTTCGCTACTACCACTTGTACCATTTTTCATCTAATAAAAAGGCTAGGAAAAAAAGTTTCAAACTTGAAACTCTTTTTTCTTCTACATTAAAAAACTATTATGTTTATTGTTGTTTTACTTTATGTTATGTGTTATAATTATATTATACTAAATCATTTTTTATATAAAAGGAGGATGTTTTCATGAATATTTTTTTATCAATAGGTTCTTTTATAATACGGTTAGTTTTCGGTATAATCCTTATGTTGACAGCTTCTTATCTTATTTATACCTCTGCTCAGATACTTTCATGGAAAGAGAAGGATAAGCAGGATATTTTCAATGCTATTTTTTCAATAATGGTCTCTTTGCTTTTTTATGTAATAGGCTTACTGCTTATAATATCCTTATTTTTCTAACCGTACTCTATATTGGGACAAGTTAAAAGAGAGTTTCACATTTGAAACTCTCTTCTTGTTTATATTTCTATTATTCTGTTTCACTTTCAGAACTTATTAATTCTATACTTACAACTTTTCCACCATCGTTTGTTCTCATTAATGTTACACCTTGTGTTGAACGGCCTAATACGCTTATGTCTTCTACTCTTAGTCTTATTATTGTTCCTTTGTCTGTTATAAGCATTACGTCTTCTTCTCCTGTTGCTATTCTTATTCCTACTATATCACCTGTTTTTGGTGTTATTTTGTAAGTTAAAACTCCTCTTCCGCCTCTGTTTTGTACTCTGTATTCGTCTAATTCTGTTCTTTTCCCAAAGCCGTGTTCTGTTATTGAAAGTAGTGTTGCTTTACTTCCTGCTATTATGCTTTCCATTCCTATTACTTCGTCGCCGTCATCTAAACGTATTCCTATAACTCCTTGTGCTGTTCTTCCTACTGAACGTACATCTTTTTCACTATATGTTATGGCTAAACCTTTTTTAGTTACCATTACTATGTTATCTTGTCCGTCTGTAAGTCTTACATCTATTAATTCGTCATCATCCTTTAATGCTATTGCAAGTAATCCTGTTGTTCTTGAAGAATCGTATTCATTTAGTGGTGTCTTTTTAATTAAACCAGTCTTTGTTCCCATTAGTAAGTATTTTCCTTCGGCAAAGTTTTGAATTGGTATTATTGTTGATACTTTTTCTCCACTATCTAGTTTTAATAAATTAACTATTGCTGTTCCTTTAGCTGTTCTACCTGACTCTGGTATTTGGTATCCCTTTAATTTATATAATTTACCTTTATTTGTGAAGAATAATATTGTATCATGTGTTGATGCTGTAAATATTTGTTTTACAAAGTCATCTTCTTTTGTAGTCATTCCTGTAATGCCTTTTCCACCTCTTCTTTGACTCTTATATGTATCTATTGGCATTCTTTTTATATATCCAAAGTGACTTAATGTAATTACACATTGTTCTTCTTTTATTAAGTCTTCTAATTCGAAATCTCCTTCTGCCGCTACTATTTTTGTTTTTCTTTCATCTCCAAATTTTTCTCTTATTTCTATTAATTCTTCTTTTATTATTTCACAAACTAATCTTTCACTATTTAATATTTCTCTTAAATGAGCTATTAATTCCATTAATTGTTTGTATTCTTCTTCTATTTTTTCACGTTGCAAACCTGATAATGTTTTTAATCTCATATCTAATATAGCTTGTGCTTGTATGTCTGAAAGACCAAATCTATCCATTAATTTTTCTTTTGCATCATCATAAGAATTACGAATAATATTAATTACTTCATCAATATTGTCGATAGCTATTCTTAAGCCTTCTAAAATGTGTGCTCTAGCTAATGCTTTGTCAAGTTCAAATTTTGTTCTACGAACTACTACATCTTTTCTATGGTTTATATAGTGGTCTAGGCATTGTCTTAATGTTAATATTTTAGGCTCTCCATTTACTAATGCAAGCATTATAATACCAAAAGTAATTTGCATTTGTGTAAATTTATATAATTGATTTAATATTACATTAGCATTTGCGTCTCTTTTTAATTCAACAACTACTCTAACTTTATGTTCTCTGTCAGATTCGTCTCTTATTTCACCTATTCCTTCAATTCTTTTTTCCCTAACTAATGCAGCAATATTTTCTATTAATTTAGCTTTGTTTACTTGGTATGGAAGTGAATTAACTATTATTCTTTGTTTATTTCCACTCATTTCTTCTATTTCTGCTTCTGCTCTTAAAGTTATTTTTCCTCTACCTGTTGTATATGCTTCTTTTATTCCTTCTCTTCCTAGTATTAATCCTTCTGTTGGGAAATCTGGACCTTTTATTACACTCATTAAGTCTTCATCTGTTACGTTGTCTTCATCTATTATTTTTATAATTCCATTTATTACTTCTGTTAAGTTATGTGGTGGTATATTTGTTGCCATACCTACGGCTATACCTGATGAACCATTTACTAAAAGTGCTGGTATTTTTGCTGGTAATACTGTTGGCTCTTGAAGTCTATCATCAAAGTTTGGCATAAAATCTACAGTATTTTTTTCAATATCTGTAAGCATAACTTCTGCCATTTTTGACATTCTAGCTTCTGTATAACGGTAAGCAGCAGCTCCATCACCATCAATAGAACCAAAGTTTCCGTGTCCATCAATTAATTGATATCTCATAGAGAAGTCTTGTGCAAGTCTTACCATTGCATCATAAACTGAACTATCTCCATGTGGATGGTACCTACCTAAAACGTCTCCAACTGTCGTTGCAGATTTTCTATATGGCTTATCTGGTGTTAATCCATCTTCATGCATTGTATATAAAATTCTTCTATGTACTGGTTTTAAACCATCTCTAACATCTGGAAGTGCACGAGATACTATAACACTCATTGCATAATCAATATATGCTGTTTTCATCTCTTGCTCAATATCTCTGTTAATAATTTTTCCATCTTTGTCTTGTATTTCTTCCATTTTTTATTTTTCCTTCCTTTCGCCTAGAAACTCCTAGTTTCGTGTATATTTGTATTATATTTTAAATGTAAAAAAAAAGCAAGAAAAAACAGCAAAAAAACGTAAATTTCCGTAAGTTTTTTGCTGTTTTTTTATATTTTATTTAATATACTATAATATAATTTTTCTTTGATAATTATTCAATATTATTTTACATTTTTCGCATAAAGCTTTACATATTTGTATTACTATATTATTATATAGAAAAATATGTAAAAGGAGAATAAAACATTGAATAGTAACTTTAAAAAATTTGTAATATCTTTATATAAACCAGTAAAAGGGTTAACCATTATAATGATAGGCAGTATGATTGTTTCACAAATATTAGATCTTATGAAACAATATATAATAAAAGGAATAATTGATTTGCCAAGTATGAATAATTTCAATATAGGTGAATTATATAAAGTAATTTTTATATTGCTAGGAGTTATAATATTAGAATTAATTTTCTATTATATATCAAATATAACTAGAACTATTCATATGGTTAAGAAACAAACACCATATATATCTGAAAAGTTATTTAGTAATTTAAATAGGAAAACTTATTCATTTTTTACAGATAACTATACAGGAAAAATATCTTCTGCTATTAATGAAATAACTAATGAGGTTACTAATCTAAATACTCAGATAACTTCTAAGTTTATTTCTTTGCTAACTTCTATGATAAGTAGTTTAATAGTTTTATATACAATAAATATAAATATTTTTATTACTGCTACAATACTTTTTACTGGAATAATTATATCTAGATTAGTATACTTTTCTAAAAAATATTTGCCATATGTGCAAAAGGCTGAAGAATATAATAGAGAATATAATGGAATATTAAATGATGCTGTACTTAACTTTACATCTCTTAGATTATATAACTCTGTAGAAAAATTTTCAAAAAGTTTAAAATCCAAAAAAGAAGAAGCAAATTTTCATAAAAATAAAGCATCTTCTAAAGAGTTTGCTTTTGGTGCAATAGCTAATGTAATTTATATTATAGTTTTAGTAATTTTAATGATTTACTCTGTTTATCTATTCAAAAATAATATGATGACATTAGGTAGCTTTATATTTTTTATAAATGCTATGATTTCTTTAAAAAGTCAAACTACCTCTTTTACATGGTCATATATACACATTGGTGAAATTATGGTAAAAATTAAAAATAGCTATGATTTATTATATTCTAGAAATACTATAGAAGATGATAATAAACAGAATATTACAATAAAAACAGGTAAAATTGAATTTAAAGATATTTCATTTAAATATAATAAAAATTATATTTTTGAAGATTTTAATTTAACTGTTAATGATAGACAGAAGATAGGTATTATAGGAATTAGTGGAAGTGGAAAAACTACATTAGTAAATTTACTTTTTAAATTTTACTTTCCACAAAAAGGCAATATTTTAATAGATGATAAAGATATTTCTAATTATAATACAAATTCGATATATAATAATTTAACATATGTGCCTCAAGAAACTATATTACTTCATTCTAGTATATATGAAAATATAAAAATAGCTAAACCAGATGCAACTAATAAAGAAATTATTAATGCTGCTAAAAAAGCAGAGCTTCATGATTTTATTGAAAGTCTTGAAGATAAATATGATACAATAGTTGGAGAAAGAGGTATAAAACTTTCAGGTGGTCAGAGACAAAGAATAGCTTTAGCAAGAATTTTCTTAAGAGATTCAAAAATAGTTATATTTGATGAAGCTACAAGTAGTTTAGATAACAATACAGAATTTAAAATACAAAAAAATATACATAAATATTTTAAAGATCAAACAATTATATGTATAGCACATCGTTTATCAACTTTAAAAGATATGGATAATATATTAGTTATTGAAAAAGGTAAAATAATTGATTATGGTGTTCCAAAATATATTATTCCTAAATATGATAATAAAGAATTTATTTTAGAAAATGTTTAAATATATAAAAATATGGTAGCTATAATTAATATAACTACCATATTTTAATTTTAAATAAAACCTTCATCCATAAAAAATGGACACATCTTTTCTAAGTTGTTATCAATATTAAATTCTCCTGGACACATTAAGTCAGAAACTCTATGACAATCATTATCACATTGCCATCTTTCTGGTACAGTGTCTTCCTGTCTAAATGCAAATGCTATCAGAGTTTTTACCGCTTCTTTATACTCATCAACATCTACAAAAGACATTCCTGCATTAAAATTAGTTAAAAAATCTCTTGCTTTAATACATGCTTCCTTTGTTCCACCTTTTAAATAATTATTCTGTTTCATTACAAAATCAAATTCATTTCTGTCCATAATTTTTCCTCCTGCTTGTTTTGATTTAGTTAAAAGTTACTTAAATATATTTATTATGTTTATCATTATAACATATATTCTGTATTTATACAACCACTAATTAATTATTTTAAAATTTATTACTTATATTTCTACACCATCTTCCCATATTTCTTCAGCTGATAAATCAATATCTTCATTCCAACTAATTCCATATCCACCTATATCTACTTTTACATTATTAAATATATTTTTATCTTTTAATTTATTAAATACTTCTATTTTATCTAATATTTTTTTTATATCATATTGTTTTATTATACCATTTTCAAATTCTGCTATAATTATTAAATTTTCTTTTGGAATTATATTTTTTATTTTGTGAAACATTTTATTATCCCCCTATTCTAATGGCTTTATTTTTCTAAAATTTTGTGTTTCCCATATATTCATTATATCTTTTTTATTTTTTAATATCCACTCTTTTACTAATTTTAATGCTTTTTCTGGTAAATCTCCTTCTATTACTTCTAATGTTTCAATATTTATAGCTGACATATATTCTCCATATATAGCATGTAAATGTGGTGGATTATGCTCTTTTTGCATAAAATATATTTTTATTACTATTCCGTAAAATTTTGAAATTACTGGCATCTCTTTTCTCCTTTATATTATCATTATTTATTATTTAAATCAACTGTTAAGTTAATTTTTATTTTCTTTTATTTTTTGCTTTTTTCTTGCTGTTGCATATTAAAAATAGCTTTTTGACTTTCTATTTCAGCACGTAATTCTTCTTTTGTAGGTAGATATAAACTATATTTACTTGCAAATAATTTTTCACTTCCGTTTAGTATAGAATATTTTGCAATATCTTCATCTGTATCTGAACATAGTATAATTCCTATTGTTGGGTTATCATCTTCTCCTCTTTTTAATTCATCAAACATTCTAATATACATATCCATCTGACCTATATCTTGATGTGTTATTTTACTTGTTTTTAAATCTATTAATACAAAACATTTTAATATGTAATTATAAAAGACTAAATCAATATAATAATCTTCTTTTTCTGTATGTATATGTAATTGCCTTGCTACAAAAGCATATCCTTTTCCTAGTTCTATTAAAAATTTTTGAATATTAGTTATTATACTTTTTTCTATATCTGATTCTGTAAAAGATTGTTCTGGACTAAAACCTAAAAATTCTGCTATTACTGGATTTTTTATAAATTCTAATTTATTTAATAAATCATCATTTGTTTTTTCTTTCATTTCTTTAACTACTGGTTCTTTAATTTGTGATTTTAATAGTCTGTAATAATATTGTGATGAGATATTTCGTTGTAGGGTTCTTACGCTCCAAGTTTCTTTTATACATTCATTTTCATACCAATTTCTTGCTTTTTCGTCATTTATTTGCAATAAAGTTCTATAATGACTCCATGAAAGTAAGTTATTATATTTTGAACACAGTGTGTTCAAAATGTTTGGAAACATTTTATAAAATCTTAAAAAATAATATAAATTTCTAGAAATAAATATATTTCCATATTCTTTTGTTAGCTCTTTAGATAACTTTTTAATTATTTCTACTCCATAATCAGCTCTATTACTTCCTTTTAGTTCTTCTTCAGCAATTCTATATCCTATTAACCAATTTCTCTCTACTAATGCAATATTAACAGATTTATATGCATAGTTTTGGGCAGAGTCAATAATAATACATATATCTTCAAATATATTTTCTGTATTTTGATATTTAATAATGTTAAGATTACTATTTGTTTTTTCTAAATTCATTTTGCCTTCTTTCTTATATTTAATTTAATATTTTTTATTGTTAGTTTTCTTATTTTTATTAGTCTTATAAATGATATTTTAGATTATCGACACAATGTGTCGATAATTTTAATAAATTAATAATTATATAATTTATTAAATTCTTAACGCAATGCGTCTGAAATGTTTTTAATAACTTATATTTGTTAATATTAAGCTTTTTTTAATTTTCCAGATAATGTCTAGAAAATCCTTTTTACTATTGTAGAATTTTCCACACATTGAGTGGAAAATCTTTAAATAAGCATTTTCGCTAATTCTTGCTGTTCTGAACTCAAATTAAAATCTTTCCCATTATTTTTTATTAAATTATGTAGGTTTTCTATTGTTCTTGCTTCTTTTAATGTGTTTTCCATTGGTACTAGTTCTTTTAATTCTGCTCTTATTTTATATATTTGAGTTGTCATTCCTTGAAAGTCTTTATTATTAAAACATTCTTTCCAATTATTAGAATATCTTTGAAGTCTTTCTACACTTCTTATTTGTCCATTAAATTCATTTTCAATATTATTTGCTACATTATTTAATAATGTATTTTTTCCTGTACGTATTGTTCTTGCTATTGCTGTTGGTAATATTCCACTTTTTTGTGTCTTTTCTAGTACATAATCTATAGTATCTGACATTCCATCTATTATTCCTCCTTTTTGTACTGCTGTTTGCATTTGCGATATATTTTCAAAATTTCCTGTAAATATCCCGCATAGCACTTTTCCCTAAATCTATTGCAGATGAAACTACTTTTTTTATTCCTTCTGAAAGTCCTTCTTTTAATAAAGTATCTTTTATTTCTATTACCTGATTTTCTATTAAATCTGGAAGTAACATTCGAAGTCCTATATCCATTCCTACATTTATTGTTTTTCCTAATGTCGTTTCTAAAAAATTATTTTGTTTCTTTCCTATTTCTATATTATTTGAAATATTATTTTCTTGTAAATTATTTGCCATTAAATTCATATGCTTGTCCTCCTTTTATATATTAAATATTTTTTCATATCCTTTTTTAATTTCTTTTTTTACTAATTTATTTTGTTTATAATTTTTATTAATTAATAAATTATATTTTTCATTAAAATTTATTTTTCCTAATATTTTATAATCACTAAATATATTTTTAATTATTTTGTCTCTCACTGAATGTTTATTATATTTATTAATTAACAAATTAATTTTATTTTTTTCTATATTCCATTCTTTATTATAAATTTCTAATAAATTTTTTGCCTTTTTTATTTCTATTAAATTAGCTTCGAATAAATAAATATTTAAGTCACTATTATTTATTATATTTTTTGTATATTCAAAAAAACATTCTGCTGAATTATCTATTATAATATAATCATAATTTTCTTTTAGTTCTTCTAATATGTTTTTTACTTTTGAACTACTTATTTTGTATTTACTATCAAATAATAAATTCATACCTGATATTAAATCTATATTTTTATTTATTTTAATAATTAATTCTTTTATATTTATTTTGTTATTTATTAAAGTATTATTTTTAATTTTATTTTTTATTTTTTCTGGATATTTATTTACACCAAGAAGGGTGTGTAGACTGTTATTTAGAATATCAAAATCCGTGATTAAAACTTTATAATTATTTTCTTTTAACAAATTAGCAATATTAATAGTAGCTATACTTTTTCCAACTCCGCCTGTACCTAATATACTAATTACTTTTTTATTTAAATTAATTTTTGTATTTATTTTATTTTTTCTTTCTATTTTTAATTTAATTTTTTCTAATATTTTATTTTTAATTTTTTTATGGTTTTCTGCCTCTTTTTTATTTATTAAATTTTCTCCATTATTAATATTAATATTATTTTTAATTAATATATTTTTTAAATTTTCTAATTCTTGTATTATTTTTTCATTTTCATTATAATTATTTTTTATTAAATTAATAATATCACTAATTTCTATTTTATTATTATAAAATATTTTAAAAATACCTTTTGCATATAAATAATTTTCTAATTCTTCTTTTTCTTTTTCTAATATTAAAATTATTTTTATAGTATTATTTTTTTCTTTTATTTTTTCTATTAATTTTTTTATTTCATATTCACCTGGTAAAAATTCACTTAATATTAAATAATCAATTTCTTTTTTATTTTCTAATATTTCAAATATACCTTCTTGATATTGAATGTCATTTGCTAGTATATTAAATTCATTTATTTCTTTTAATTTATCATTGACGGTTGAATTACATAATGCAGTTATTATATTTTTCATAACAATCCCTCTTTTCTTTTTATATTTTATGTATATTAATTTTTAGTACTTCAATAATTCTCTCTTTTACTTTTATCCGTTACTATTCAATTACTTTTCTTTCTTCTTCTGAGCTCTCTATTTTAGTAAGAATGTGGTCATCTCCAACAAACATTAAACATTCTCCTCTTTTTAGTGACTTAATTTCTATCTTTTCTTTTTCTGATAAATTTGTAAATTCTGAAAGTAATTTTATATTTTCTTCTTCTAGTGAAAAAAATGTTTTTATTTCTGAATTATTTAAAATACTTTTTCCATAAGCACCATTTTCTAAACTAAATAAATCTGAAATATCTTGTGTAATTGCTACACCACTTCCTCCATATTTTCTTATTGTTTTAAATATTTTATAAATAAAACTTGCTACTTCTTTATTTGATGTTACTCCAATTAGTCTCCAAATTTCATCTAAATAAATTGCTTTTTTTACAGTTCTATCTTTTTTTATTTTATCCCAAAATAATGTAGTAAATAAAAACATTCCATATTTTAAATTTTCTTCTCCTAATTCATATACATCTGCTACTATTAATTTATTATTTAATTCTACATTTGTATATTGATTAAAAAATTTAAGTGAACCTTTTACAAATGGTATTAATTTTGTTTTAAATATTTTTGTTCTTTCATCTTTATTTAATAAATTATAAAAATCTTCTAATATTGGCATATCATAAGTTTCTTTAAATATTGGTTTTATTGTTACTCTATTTTTTTCTGCTTTATATAAACTTTTATCATCAAATGTTATTCCTTTTTGTTTATATACTTCTATTATTTTTTCTTCCAATATTGCTTTTTCTTCTTCATTTATACTTCCAAAAATCAAATTAAAAAATCCTATTAAATTTGGTATTTTTGTTGCTAAATATCCTCCTTCTCCTTCTTCTAAACTTTCTTTTCGTATGTCAAAAATATTGACGTAAGATGTAGAGCTAGGGCCTATTTTTAATAAAGTTCCATTTAAGTTCTCACATAATTTTGTATATTCTCTATCTGGG
>JAAVYV010000063.1 GCA_022791325.1 Clostridia bacterium | reverse complement strand
TACTATTTTCTGTTATACTATTATTCATAAGTGATTTAAATCTCCTTTATATAATTTTTGTTTCGCAACTTAATTATATATGATTTAAATCACTTATTCAATTTTTATAACTTTTGTTTCACATCAATTGTAACACTACAATTCTACTATTTTTGCTTTCGAAGTATAACTTTAATAGAAGTGCGCAATTTTATGCACTGGGTTTTTAGTATATTTTTCTTTGAAATTTAGTCATTTTATATAAAATAAATTTTTTTATCGTTATTGTCAAGTTTCGACAGTTTTTTTATTATTGTTTGTTTATAATACCTTAAAAGTAGTACTTCTATGTAATGCAAATGTAACTCAAATGCATTACATACGTATGGCTCATATTGTTGTATAATAGTTTATAATATGGAGGTTAATATGAACAATTTTAAAATACCTATAATTCCACCAACATCTCAACGTTCAATTAGATTTCCAAATGATTTAATCGAGGATGTTGAAAACATTATCAAAGGTAAACAAACAACATTTACTGCATTTGTAGTTGCAGCAACTCGTCATGCAATTGATGAATTAAAGGATAATGATAAATTAGTAACAAAATAACAAAAAATACTTTATATTTTATATGGGGTATTTTTGTTATTTTGAAATGTCGAAACTTGTCAAACTTTATCTATTTTTTGCTAAATTTGATGATTCTATTTTATGCTAATTGTATAATGGAGAATAAAGTTTAATACATTTCTAATATAGAAGATATATGTATTTCATAAATATATATATTTATTCTGTTTTTTTATTTAATAATGTGTTGCCTTTAATTTTATTAATATTCGTAATTTCCTTTAAAAGTCTTCTGCTCCAACTTCTTGTGTTTCTCTATCTTCTATTCTATTTAGCTCAGCATATTCTTGCATTATTATTGGAATTTCTTCTATATAGTAATCTTCCATAAATTCTCTTTTGCTTATTCCAATTTTTACGCAGATGGCAATTGTTCTTTGAAGCCAATTAGGGTTGTAATCTTGTTCATTATTGGCTTCATTTGCGCGAAAAAACTTTCTAATTCATTCATTTTCCAAAATTCTTGTACAATTTCTAACACTTCTTTTGGTGTAAGTTCATTTCTTAAAGTTTCTTCATCTATATCCATTAATACAGATATAGCTCTAAATGTAAAATCTGGTAATATAATTAATAGTTGTGCCATTAAATTTATTATATTTTCTACTGTAAACATTTCTGATAATTTGAAATCTTCTTGATCACCTGATAATTGTTGTATGAAGTCCTCTGGCAAATCCTTTAAAGTTTGTAGAGCTTCAAAATACTTGCCACAAGGCATCTTTCTAATCTCTACACCATATATTTTTTTTACTTTACTTAAGCTTATACTTTCACTTGTTTTTGCTACCATTTTATTTTCCTCCTATTTAAAATTTGAGGAGAGTTTTTTACTCTCCTACTGTTGGTACTCCTGGTATTGTGTCTAACCATGCTATATCTGTATTTCCTTCTTCTGTATCTTTAATCGTAAATAATTTATTATCACATGCTCTTGGCATAAACATACCTTCTATTTCTACTGCTCCCTTATTTTCATTTCCTTTTGTTTCTAAGTCCATTTTTATTTTACTTACTTTACATCTATATTGTCTATACATTCTATAAGTTCCATCAGCTAATAGCCCTCTATATGTACAAGCAAATTCTGGTGCAGTATCTACTATAGAGAAGTCATATTCTTTTGTTGTTTCATCGTATTTTCCACCTTCAAGCATTGATCTTAATTCATTATCTAATTCTTTTAATGTTAATGTAAAGCTTTCTCCATTAACAGTTTTATCTATATCCCATATTTCATCGTCTGCATAGATATTTTCTTGTGCACTATCAATTTCTTTTGACAGTTTTTGAGCAGATGGTACTTTTGTTCCTTCTCCTACTATATATTTTTGTAGAGTATTTTCTGTTATTGGGAATATTGTTAACCCACTAAAACCTTTTAAATATTTTCTTGGCATAATTAACGCCCTCCTTTATAAAATTTCTTCTTTTTCAAAACACATTGTTTTTTGATGCTTTATTGCACCTTCTTCATATAAGTCAAGACATTTTGTTCTATGAAAACCTATGTCTTTCATTTTATTATTCACTTTAATAGCAAGCTCTGAGCATTCTTCTGGAGTATCACACCACACATCTACTTGTATAGCTATGTTACTACTATATTCTTCATCGTCTGCTCTACTTGCTTCAGAATTATCTAATTCGTAATAACTTATTAGTTTTTTACCTTCTACCAATTCTTTTGGATGAAAATAAGAAACTTCAATATTTGAAATTTCTTGTAATTTTTCGTACACTTGTGGTTTTAAGTTTACCATCATTGCCACCTAACTTTCTTAATTCTTGATATATTAGTAATTTTTTTTGGTGTTTTTTCTATCATTTTAAGTTAATCATATTATATTAAAAGTTTCTACTCTTGCTATATTAATAGGCTCTCTATATCTTTTATTTTAGATATCTTTATTACTTCTATTCCTAATTATAGTAGAGTAACTATTGATATAATAATGATAATTTTTGTGGATTAGACTTTGCATTACATATTATTATTTCTACTTCATTATTAAATAAGTACGCTTTCGTTTCTTTTAGAATATTAATTTGTTCATCTAATCCTATAAAATTTTCTCCATCAAAACTAATTTTTGCCATATCAAGATTTGCTTTAATGTCTACAACATCCTTTGCATTAATTTCTTTTGACATTAACTTTACTGCTAACTTACTTTCAAAATTACTCTGTTTTATTTCATCCTCTGCCTGTTCCTTTATTTGTTCTATTTTTGTTTTATATTCTTCTTGAGTAATTGATTTTTTCTTATAATTGTCATATTCTTTTTTAATATTTTCATTAGCTCCAGTTAATGCCTGAACTTGCTTTTCTAAATCCTCTTTTTGAGTTTTCAGTTTGGAATATCTTTCGTCGATATTCTCTTTTTTTGTTAGGAATATCTTTTCGTCAGATAATCCTTTTTGAATTTTGGCTATATCTTCATCTGAATAACCTAACCTTTTTAGTAATTTCTTTATCATGTCTCACCTCCATTACGCTTTTTACGAGGTTGCTTCTCATATGTTTTTGTAAGTTGTTCTTTTACGCCTGCAAACTCCAAAAAGGCATAAGATTTAGGAAAGATTTGGGACGCGTCCAAATCTTTCCTAAATCTTTCTTATTTTTTTACTTTATAACAATATTTTTTTAATTTCCTGACACGTTTCGACAAACTTTTTATTCTATTTATGTTATATTTTTGAGTAATTCGCTTGGAAAGGAGAATTAGGATGTTGAATATTACAAATAATCATGAAAATTGTGGCGAGAAGATTGGTACTATATCTGTTTCAATTTATAAAAACGCTCAAACTGGTTTTTCTGCATTTAATATTAATGCAGATGAAGATGTAGTACACTTCTCTTATGCTATTGAAGATACTATGAAGAAATTTTAGGGGATGTCAAATGGGACAGGGGATATTTACACACTTTATCTTTCAAAGATGTGTTAATATTCCCCGTCCCATTTGACACACTTTTTTTGCAATTCCTTTTCTTTATTTTCATGAAATTTAGAGAGATTTGTAGAGATTTGGAAAGAGTTGGGACGTGGTAAAGATTTGGGACGTGTTCAAAACTTTCCTTCTTTATTTAAAGTTAAAAAATAATGTGAAAAAATAAAAGGAAAGTTTTGAACACGTCCCAAATCTTTACCAACTCTTTCCAACTCTCCCAAAATCTCTCTAAATCTTTCCTTCCCAAATCTTTACTTTTCTAACTGTACTAATTATAACATGTTTTTTATTGAAAAAAGGTCAACATTAGGTCATTTTTTTTAATTCTCTATCTACAGCGTATATTAATTTGTGTTTTCTTCTTTTATATGTTTCTTCTGATACATTCATATCACTAATAATCTGCCATTTATTTTTATTTTCTCTAAATTCCTTTTCAAATATGTATTTACTATCTTTATCTAATAACTGCAATGCTTGTACTACTGCTTTATATTCTGTCAAGCTTTCATTTAATTCTTCGTTATCTTGCAATTGTACTACTTTATTAAATACCACATCACTTACACTGTATGGTGCTCTTGGTAACCCATCATTTTGAGGTACACTTATGCTTAATATATCTTCTTGTATATTTATTATATTAATACAGTTATAATTATATCGTTTTAAACACCCTACTGCTTTATTGTATTCTTCTTTTTTTATTTTCATTGATATCCCTCCTACAAATTTTAATTTCTATGTAATTTTCCTTGCGACTTTCTCACATTTATGCTAAAATATAAATGAATATGTATTTATATAATTATTCTAAATCTTGAAGTTATTTGTTGATTTGACCGTCAGTAATAACTTCTTTTATTTTTGCTAATATTGCTTTGTTATTATTGTATGTATTACTTGTTGCTAAGCTGTATATATTATTTATAATATCTGTTACTTCTTCATTTTCGAAACGTAATTTTTTGTTTTCTTCATATAGTTCTTTATTTTCTTTATTTAAATCTTCAACTTCTTTTTCTTCCCTCCTTAATTTTTGCTTAGTTTCAGCTACTAATAATTGATTTTCATTAATTGCATTTACAGATATGCAAACTACTAAAAGCATTCCTATAAATATTCCTAATATTATTCCTAATAAAAACATATACTTAATCTCCTTTCTATTTTTATTTTAATACATGTTTTGTTTTCTAAAATAAATTTTAACATGTGTTTCTCTTCAAAATTAACATTTTTACTTTTTTATTCATTTATTTGTACTATATCTTTTTTTCTTACATATTCTCCACTTCCTTTTCCCTTCATTATTCCTCTATTTTTAATTTATATTAATTATAAATAGCTTATAATTACGTATTACGTAATATTTAGTTAAAAAAAATATCTATTCCTTCTTCTCTTGATAATTTTAATATAAAAATTATATCTGTTATGTCTGTTAAACTAAATTCTACCTCTTCTGAAAACCTTCTATATATATAAGCCTCACTCTTTTTCCATTTTTTTGCTAATTGTTGTTTTGATATATTCCTTAATTTCATATAACTTTCTAGCTTTACTATTATTTTCTTTCGGTCGTTCATTCATTCTTACCTCCTCTTTATATTACGTGTTGCGTAATTACGTTGTACGTAATATATCGTATTTTATATGTTTTGTCAATACTCATAACGTAATTTTTTTATTTTTTCACCCCAAAATATTGCGTAATACGAAAAAATGTAGTAAAATATAGTTGTCAGGAGGTTTGACTATGGAAGAATTATTTGCTCAAAGATTATCACAACTTATTAGAAATAGTAATTATATCTTAGCTGATATGGAAGAAGCTGTAGGGAAAAAGGCTGCTACAATTTCTAGATATGCATCTGGAGAAATAAAAGGTGTCAAAAGAGACACTATTGTAAAGCTAGCTAACTTCTTTAATGTTTCTCCTGCTTGGCTTGCTGGTTTATCTAACGAAAAATATTCAAATAATAAAATAGATAAACTGGGAAATACAGTTGTTCCTATTAATGTATTAGGTACTGTTAAAGCAGGTTATGATTATTTAGCTCAAGAAAATATTATAGGAACTATTGATGTTGAAACAAAGCTTGTAGGCAATGGTGATGACTACTTTGCACTAAAAGTAAAAGGGGATTCAATGTCACCTGCTATAATAGAAGATGATATTGTTATTATAAAAAAACAAGATGATTTTGAAAATGGCGATATTGTGGTCGCTATTATTAATGGCGATGAAGCTACAATAAAAAAAGGAAAGAAAAGTAGTACCGGTATTTTACTGCAACCTTTTAACGCTAATTATGAACCACTTATTTTTACTTATGATGAAATTGAAAGCATTCCAGTTACAATTGTTGGAATAGTAAAGCAATTGAAAAGGGAATTTTAAAAAATGTTAAAGATAATAATATTATTTTGGCATTAGATAAAGATACATTAAAATATAAATATATATCATAAATTCAACATAAAAAATCAG
The DNA here is from genome assembly GCA_022791325.1 of Clostridia bacterium. Classification (GTDB taxonomy): domain Bacteria; phylum Bacillota; class Clostridia; order TANB77; family CAG-508; genus UMGS1663. The sequence goes on along the minus strand of JAAVYV010000063.1, from coordinate 6,361 downwards.
CAATACTAAAAATTTTTAGGTACTGCTGATTTTTCTCTGTGTCATTACAAAACAATGTGTGCCAGGCTCATTTTTACCCCCATCGAATTTGGTGGAATTAAAATTTTGTATCCATAGAATAAGGAAAACTAAATAAAAACATTTTGTCCTTATTTAAGTTCTCCCCTTATTTCTTTTTTAATAAATTTATTAATCTTTTTAGTCATTTTCTTCTATTGGTGCATCAACTGGGCATACTCCGTTTGCATGTTCCACATCCTATACATTGATCTGGGTCTATTATGTATTTATCTTCTCCTGGTGCTATACATCCTACTGGGCACTCTGCACTACAAGCTCCACATTGTATACATTTATCTGTTATTTTATATGCCATTTTTTTCACCTCCTATATTTCTTCATTTTGTTCTGCTTTTGTTTTATCTAATTTCTCTAATTTTTCTAGTTCTTGTAGTTCTTTTAGGTGTTCTTTTTCTTCTGGGTCTATTTGATTATTTGAAACATTTTTTATTATTTTTATGTCTTTAACGTCATATTTTTTGTAAAAGTATTCTCCTTCTGAATCTTTTAATTTTACTCTTACTTTTTCTTTTAATGTTTCTACTCCGTCTACTATTCCTTCTCCTTCTTCTGTTTTTACTATTGCTCCTATTTTTGGAAGTCTACTTAATTTCTCCTCATATACGTCTTGCTCATATTTTAAACAACACATTAGTCTTCCACAATTTCCTGATATTTTTGATGGATTTAGTGACATATTTTGCTCTTTTGCCATTTTTATAGATACAGTTTCAAAGTTTCCTAAAAATGAGCAACAGCATAGTTCTCTTCCACATACTCCATTTCCACCAATTCTTTTTACTTCGTCCCTTACTCCTATTTGTCTTAATTCTATTCTTGTTTTAAAAATACTTGCTAGATCTTTTACTAAATCTCTAAAGTCTATTCTTCCATCTGCTGTAAAATAGAACAATACTTTACTATTGTCAAATTTGAATTCTACATCTGTTAATGTCATTTCTAAATTGTGCTGTTTTATTTTTTTCTTACATATTTCAAATGCTTCTTTTTCTTTTATTTTATTTTCTTCGTAATGTATTCTATCTCTTTTATTTGCAATTCTAATTACTTTTTTTAATGGAGCTACTACCCTTTCGTCTGGAATACTTCTATTTGCTATTGCTACTTCACCGTATTCTTCTCCTTCTATAGTTTGTACTATTACAAATTCTCTTCCCATTATTTCTAAATTACCTGGATCGAAAAAATATATTTTACCTGGTCTTTTAAATCTAACGCCTACTATATTTTTCATTAATTTCCTCCCACATTTTTATTAAAAGGTTATCTATTGTCATATCATAATTACTGCTTGAGTTTAACCTTCTTTTTGCTTGTTCTACATGTTTTATACAATTAATTTTTTCTATTTCTTTTGTATTTAATAATAAAATATTTATATATTCTAATATATCATATATTTCTTCTTTTGCTTTGTACAGTACTTCTGAATTGTTTAATATATATATAAGACTTTTTTTTTCTAAATTATTAATTAGATTTTCTATTTGTATATAAGTTTCTTCATTTTCTTTTATTTTTAATACTTTTTCAATACTTCCATCTGCAAATAATAACATATTATTTTTTAAGGCTTCTATGTTATTTTTTGCCATATATTCTAGTAGTTCTTTATCTTTAAGTTTATTAAAGTTTATTTTTATAGTTCTTGACCTTATGGTGTTTAGTAATTTATTTTCATTAGATGCTATAAGTATTATTACTGCATATTCTGGTGGTTCTTCTAAAGTTTTTAATAGTGAATTTTGTGCTTCTTTTGTCATAGTATCACTATTGTTTATTATATATACCTTTTTATTAGAAGTAATTGGCTTTTCTGTTATCTTTTTGTTCATTTCTCTTATTTGATCTATTTTTATGACTTTTTCATCATTGTTTATCATTGTAAAGTCGGGGTTATTATTATTTTCAAATTCTATACATGATTTACATTTATTACATGGTTTTATATCATTTTGGCATAAAATCATTTTAGCAAATTGTTTAGCAAATAAACTCTTGCCTATTCCTTCTATTCCTAAAAACAAATAACTATGTAAAATATTATTTTGTTCTATGGATTTATTTAATAGTTCTTTTACTTTTTCGTTTCCTATAATATTGTTAAAACTCAAAATTAACCTCCAACCTAGATATCTATTTGTTTACTTGCTTTTGTTGTACTATACACTATCTATTTTAGCCATTTGTTCGAAGTGCGGGTCTCCGATGACAGCAACCCCTATAAATACATTTTATTTGCAGTTATAACTTTATATATTCTTTTAATCTACTTTTCCAAATAAGTTTAATGGCCAGAACCTAATTAGTACTTTGCTTTCTATTTTTTCTATTGGTATACAGCCAAACTTTCTACAGTCCATACTTTCGGCTCTGTTATCTCCCATTGCAAAAATGTGCCCTTCTGGAACTACAAAATCTATTAGGTTTGGATTTTGTGGTTCTGTTCTTACTGTATCTCTTAAATAATGTTCTTCTAGTTCTTTTCCTTCTACATATACTTTTCCTTCTGTTATTTCTACGTGTTCCCCTGGAAGAGCTATAACCCTTTTTATATAGCTGGTTTTTCCTATTTCTAATACATAGTAATTAAAACTTTCAAATATATTTTTAGGTTTATAATTGTATTCTGCTTTAGTATTTTTGGCGTAATCTACTGAAGGTGCTTCAAATGTGATTATATCTCCTCTTTCATATGTACCATGAAATGTTCTAGGTGTTTTATTTAATATAAGCCTTTGACCTTGTATAAGTGTTGGTTTCATAGATACTTGCATTACCACCGTTGGAGTTCCTATAAAATACCTGATTAGTAGTGCTAGTACTAAGGCTATAACTATACAATATACCCATTCTAATATATCTTTTACTTTACTATTTATTTGTATCATCATTTTTATTTTCCATCTCCTGTATACAATAATATATAAATTATAACGTTTATTTAGTTTTTTTTCAACTGTTTTTTGATTAAATTTCAAAACTGAGTAACTATTCAGATGTGAAATATTAAAATAAGCCAAAAACGATGTAGGGGCGATTAGCAATCGCCCGCAGACCTCAGAGGATAAACTTCTATGACTCTTCAAAGAAGTTACTAGGTTAAATTAGAAATATGGTAAAGTCGTTGGAGCACGGGCGATTGCGCTAAAGCATAACTTATCTCTAACTCGCTACTCGCTCGAAGAGCTAAGAAAATAATCGCCCCTACAACATAAATTATTCATCAGTCACTATTCATTACTTCTATTTTGTTGGTATTCTTATTACTATTTCTGTTCCTTCTCCTACTTTACTTTTTATATCTATACTTGAATTATTTTGATCTAATATTTCTTTTGCTATTGATAGTCCTAATCCTGTGCCTCCCATTTGCCTTGTTCTAGCTTTATCTACTCTGTAAAACCTTTCAAATATTCTATTTAAATCTTCTTCTGGTATTCCTATTCCATTATCTATTACTTTTATATATGCATCATTGTATACAAAACCTACATATATTTTTATTTTCCCATTTTCAGGTGTATATTTTATACTATTTGTAAGTATATTCAGTACTACTCTTTCTATTCCATCTTTATCTGCTTTTACTGGTGGTACATTTGCTGTTACAAAACATTCTACTTCATGATGCTTCTTATTTATTTCTAGTTGTAACTTTTCCTGACAATTTTTCACTAATTCCCCTAAATCAAATTCTGTTATTTCTTTTTTAACTTTATTTGTATCATACCTAGATAATGTTAAAAGGTCTGTAACTAATTTTGCCATTCTCCTTGCTTCTTGAGATATTACATTTAAGAATTTTTCTTGCATATCTTTATCATATTCACTTTCTAAAAGTGTATCTGCATAGCCCATTATTGATGTTATTGGTGTTTTTAGTTCATGTGATACATCTGCTACAAATTCTTTTCTCATATTATCTAATTTTACATGTTCTGTAATATCTTGAATAACTACTAATATTCCTGATGGTATATCTTTTTCATCTTTAAATGATGCAAAAAATATATTCAAATATTTATCTCCTACAGTCACCCTTTGTTCTAAGGAAGTCCAATCTTCCAAATAAACTGTTTTTTCTAAGTTTATTTCTATATTTAATTTCCCAAATATTATTCCGAAAAGAGTTATCTTTTTCATCTAATTTTAAAAATTCTGTTGCTGCTGGATTTATATGTGTTATATTCCCTTGCATATCAAATGCAATAATTCCATCTGTCATATGAAGTAATATTGTTTCTATTTGTTTTTTTTGCCTACTTACTTCATTTAAATTTTCTCTAAGTTCATTTGTCATTATATCAAATGCATTTGTAAGTTCATCAACATCCTTTTTCTTTTTATTATCATTTGCCTTATTTACACTTACATTTTCCCCTGATACTATTTTAGGTGCTTCTGTTATTAACTTTGTAATAGGATTTATTACTGCCTTTGATATAAATATAGCAACTAATATTGTTATAATTCCATATAATCCTTCAGCAATTGTAGTTATATATTTTATATTATGTATTTGTGTTGTAACAATGCTATTATACCCTTGTACTTCTCCTACTTCTTTCAAGCTCATACCATAAAAGATTCCTATAAAACTTATTAATACTATTCCAATTATTCCAAAAATTAATATTATTTTTAATTGAACGTTCCTTATCATTTTTTTATCCTTTCGCTACACCTAAAAACAAAAGTGGCTTCGCCACGTGGGTCGCCGAAGACGGCGACGCCTATCTAATTTTAATAATGAATAGTGAATAATTAATAATGAATAATGAATAATTTTCTATTGTAAGTACGTAACAACCGTATTTCAACATTCATTATTAAAATTAATTATTCATTATTCACTATTCATTCTTCATTATTAATTAAACTACAACGCTATTTCCCGCGAAGCAATATAATATCCTACTCCCCTTTTAGTTATTAATATTTTGGGAGTAGATGTATCTTTTTCTATTTTTTCGCGTATTCTTCTTACTGTAACATCTACTGTTCTTATATCTCCATAATATTCATAACCCCATACTTTTTCTAATAAAGTTTCTCTTGTTACTACTTGACCTGGTTGAGCAGCTAAATATCTTATTACTTCAAACTCACGAAGTGTTAAATCTATTGTTTCCCCTCTTACTTTTACTTCGAATTTGTTTAAATCTAGGCTTAAGTCTCCTACTATAAGTAAATTTGTTTCTTCTTTTTCTTTTATTCCTGTGTCCATAGCTTTTGCAGTTATTTCTGCTTTTCTTAGGTTTGCTTTTACTCTAGCCATTAATTCTCTTACACTAAATGGCTTTGTAATATAGTCATCTGCTCCTAGCTCTAGACCTAATATTTTATCTATTTCTTCATCTTTAGCAGAAAGCATTAGTATTGGTATATTTAAATATTGTCTTATTCTTTTACATACTGCTAAACCATCCATTTTTGGTAACATTATATCTAATAAAACTAAATCTGGTTTTTTATCTAGTGCTACACTTACTGCAGTCTCGCCATCTCCTGCTTCTAATGTGTTGTAACCTTCTTTTTGTAAGTTATATACTAACATATCTACTATTGTTCTCTCATCATCTACTACTAGAATTGTCTTTTTATTATCTCCCATAATATGTTCCTCCCTAGGATTTTTAACTTTCCTTAGTTATATCATATATTATTAGTTTGTACAAGTATTTTTTTATTATAATTTTTTTTTACAGAATCCCTTTATAATATTTTTCCTTTTTTTGGATTTGAAATCGATTTTTCCTATATCACAAATAAAAAGACGTCAATGACGTCTTTTTATTTTAAGGAATCTTTTAATTAAAAATTTTACTCCATACCATGATAGCATATATCCTAATGGTATAGTAAATGGTGTTACAATGTATAGGAAAAGTCTTATTATCCAATTTCTGAGTATATATTCTCCTCCTATATATACAGGCAAGAAACTTCCTGTAAACCGCAGAAAAAGTAAAAATATGACTGCTCCTATTACGATTGCTATTCCTGTTACGGAATATATTATTGCCTTTACAATGTTCTTATTCATACGCTTTTTCTCCTTCTATATACATATTCACTTGGAAACTACATTAATTATAACATATTTTTGTATTTTTTGCAAATTTTAGTGTTTGACTGATAGCATAAATTTTTTGTAGGGTAACTTTTGATAGAAATTTTAAAAGTATTTATTTAACTGAATTTTTGATTCCAATTTAATTTTATATTTTTAACTTAGATTTTAAACTTTTTTGAGTTCATTTAATAAACCTTTATT
>JAAVYV010000062.1 GCA_022791325.1 Clostridia bacterium | reverse complement strand
TCTTTATTAAAATAATATTTCTATTTTGATATTATTTTGACTTCAAAAAAATTTGTATTTTTGAGGTCTTTTTGGCGTGGGATAATTTCCAATTAAAATTTTTTATAAAAAGGCTTGACTTTTAATAGTTAGTCTCCTTTATATTATTAGTATTTACTATTACTAAAAGTTATAATCTTACATCAATATAATTTCAGCAAAATTTAATTTAGAAATTAACTAAAATTATACTGGTTGTATAACCAATAGTCAAGTAGTTAATAAAAAATATATAATCAATAAATAATGATTTAGGAGAAATTTTATGGTCAATTTAAAAGTAGAAAAAGGAGAGTATATATTTAAATTACAGGACATTTTGAGGGAAAAAAATATAAGTATAAATAAGTTAATGAGAGAGACGAGTACAGATTTTAAGGTAATAAAGAGATTAATGGTAGGGGATATAATTAGAGTCGACATATTTGTTATTGCACGATTATGTGATTATCTAAATTGCAATATATCAGAGATTATTGAATATATACCAAATAACGAAAAACAAAAAAGAATTAGTTAATGGGATGAAAAATTCTTTCCTAATTCTTTCCAAAAATCTTCCTACCTTGACATTCCAAGCATAAAAAGATATAATCTAACCAACAAAACAAAGAAAAATGTCAAAATAAGGGTGAATAAAAATGTATTTAAAAAGGTTAGAATTACAAGGGTTTAAATCTTTTGCAGATAAAACAGTATTAGAATTTAGACCAGGAATTACCTCTGTAATAGGACCAAATGGGTCTGGAAAGAGTAATATATCAGATAGTATTAGGTGGGTATTAGGAGAGCAAAGTATGAAATCTTTAAGAGGATCAAACTCTTCTGATATTATTTTTGCAGGAACACAAAATAGAAAGTCTTTAGGCTTTGCAGAAGCCTCTATTGTAATTGATAATAGTGATGGAAGACTTCCAATTGAATATAATGAAGTTACAGTTACAAGAAAAATATATAGAAGTGGTGAAACAGGTTATTTTATAAATAAAGTGCCATGTCGTTTAAAAGATATACTAGAGCTATTTATGGACACAGGAATTGGCAAAGATGGTTACTCTATAATAGGTCAAGGAAAAATAGATGAAATACTAAGTAATAAATCGGAAGATAGAAGAAAGATATTTGAAGAGGCGGCTGGAATTGTTAAATATAGAACAAGAAAACAGGAATCTGAAAAGAAATTAGAACAAACAAAACTTAATTTACTTAGAATTAATGATATTTTAAGCGAGATAGAAGGAAACTTAGAGCCACTAAAAGTGCAATCTGAGAAAGCTAAAAAGTTTTTAGATTTACGTGAAGAATTAAAAAGTATAGAAGTAGGATTATTTATTTACAATATTGAAACTTACAAGAAAAGATTGGAAGAAATAATAAAAGATGAGGAAATAATAAGTAAACAGTATGAAGAAGAAGATAAAAAACAATCAGATATGCGTAAACTAAAAGAAGAATTAAAATGTGAAATAGATGAAATTATAGTAAAAATAGAAGAAATACAAAATTTGAGTTTTGAAAGTACAAATAGAATAGAAAAAATAAATTCAGACATAAATGTTGCAAAAGAAAGAATAGAAAATAACAAGCAAAATTCTAACCGTTTTAAAGAAGAAATAGAAGAAGTAAAAGTAAGAAATACTGAACTAGAAGAAGAGAAAAATCAAAAACAAGAAAAGAAAATCAATTTAAAAACAAATAGAGAAAAATTTGAAAAAGAATTGAAAGAAAAAGAAGAAAAGCTAAGGGAGTTAACTAAAAATTTATCAGCAAAAGAATTAGAAATGGAAGGAAAAAAGCAAAAAGTAGAAAGCAATATAGAATTAAAATATGAAATTGCAAGTAAAATAAATGAACAAGATGTAAACTTTGAAAATATAAATAAAAGAGCCCAAATAGTCAAACAAGAAATAAATGCTACTATTTCAGAATTAGATGAGTCTAGAATGAATAAAACAGAACTATCAAAGGGATTTTATGAAATAGAAAATAAAAGAAATGAACAAGTAAGCAAAATAAATAAAGCAAAAGCTCAAAAAGAAAAAAGCATAGTTACATTAAAAGAATATGAAACAGAGATTAATAATTTAAGCTATGACTTAAGAATGAAAGACTCAAGGCGTAAGTTTTTAATAGAAACAGAAAAAGAAAAAGAAGGATATATAAAAAGTGTAAAGAACTTACTTTTAGAATGTGAAAAAGATAGTCAGTTAAATAAAGGAATGAATGGAGTATTAGCAAACCTTATATCAGCACCAGAGGAATATGAAACAGCGATAGAAATGTGCTTAGGAGCTAGCCTTCAAAATGTAGTAACAGAAACAGAAGAAGATGCTAAAAAATTAATAGAATTCTTACGTAAAGGAAACTTAGGAAGGGCATCATTTTTGCCAATTACAGCAGTAAAAGGTAAAAAGTTAGAAAAAATAAATGATAGAGGTATAAATGGAGTAATTGGAATTGCATCAGATTTAGTAAAATACAGTAAAAAATATGAACAAATAGTTTTAAATTTACTAGGTAGAACCGTTATAGTAGACGATATGAATAATGGGGTAGCTTTAGCTAAAAAGAATAATTATTCATTTAGAATAGTTACACTAAAAGGAGATTTAATAAATACTTCAGGTGCAATGACAGGTGGTAGTGTAAGTCAAAAAACAGTTAATATTCTAGGTAGAGGAAGAGAAATTGAGACCTTAGAAAAACAAATAAAGAAAATAGAAAATGCTATAGAAGAGAAAACTAAGGAAAAACAGGAATATGAAAAATCTATTGAAAGCATTTTAAAAAATGCTGAAGAATTAGAAAAGATGCTTCAGGAAATAGACATAGTTTATGCTACAGAAAAGCAAAAAATGATTTCAATAGAGGAAAATATAAGTAAACTAGAAGTGAGAATGGAAAAACTAAAATCAGAACAAGTTTCTATCGAAAGACAAAAAGATGAAAATAGAAAAGTGAAGCAAGAAAAAGAAATGCAAATATCGAATTTGACTAATGAAATAGAAGAGTTAAATACAGTAATAGAAGAATTCGCAAAAGCAAATAAAGATAGTCAAAATTATATAGATGACTTAAATTTTGATATAACCAACTTAAAAATTTCTGTATCTTCTTTTGATGAAAGTAAAATGTCCTTAGACGAAATGATTGAAAGAATAAATGCAGATATAGAAAATAATGAAATAAGTATAAAAAATAAAGAAGAACAAATAGTGAATATATCGAACGAAAATATACAATTAGACCAAAATATAGAAAGTCTAAAAGCTAAAATACAACAAATAAAAGTAGAAGCTCAAAATAGCTCTAATATGATAAAAAAACTTAAGAACTTAAGGATAGAAAAAAATGAAAAACTTTCTAAAATAGAAAATGAAATAGCAGAGAAATTCAAAATAATAGAAGACTTAAAAGCACAAATAGTAAAGATAGATGTAAAAAGAACAAAATTAGAGCAAGACATTGAACAAGTTGTAAATCAGCTATGGGAGGAATATGAAATAACACCAAATAGTGTGATAGAATTTGAAAGACCAACCAATATAGCAGTAGCAACAAAACAAGTACATAATTTAAGAAATGAAATTAGAAATTTAGGAAGCATAAATATTGATTCAATAGAAGAATACAAAAAATCAAAACAAAGATATGACTTTATGAGTGAGCAACGTTTAGATTTAGAAGAAGCACAGGCAAAGCTAAGAAAAATAATTTCAGAAATGACAGAAACTATGAAAAAAGAGTTCATAGAAAAATTCAATATTATAAACAAAAACTTCAATGAAGTGTTTATAGAATTATTTGGAGGAGGAAAAGCAGAGCTAATATTAGAAGATGAAAATAATATATTAGAATGTGGAATAGACATTAAAGTACAACCAACAGGAAAGAAACTTCAAAATATGATGCTTCTTTCAGGAGGAGAAAGAGCGTTTACAGCAATAGCACTACTATTTGCAATATTAAAAATAAATCCAGCACCATTTTGTATACTAGACGAAATTGAAGCAGCACTGGATGATGTAAATGTATACAGGTATGCAGAGTACCTAAAAAAATTCAGCAGTGAAACACAATTCTTAGTAATAACGCACAGAAAAGGAACAATGGAAGCAGCAGATACTGTATATGGAGTAACAATGGAGGAAAATGGAATAAGTAAACTTCTTTCAATGAAGCTTGCAAATAAATAAAATAAAGGGACAGTAAAAAAGTGTGTCAAATGGTGTGTCAAATGGGACGGGGGATATTGACACATTTTATCTTTTAAAGATGTGTCAATATCCCCCGTCCCATTTGACACACCATTTGACACACTTTTTTACTGCCCCTTTATTTTATTTAGTTTTTTAAATAATCGTCTATCTGATTACTGTCAATATTATCATATAGGCTTAATAGACCCTCTTTTATTACTTCAGTATATTGAGCACTTGGGTTTTGCAATAGGTTATATAGTTTATGTTTAGAAGTAAAAGTAAACACAGGTAAATCATCAATATAATCAACTAATAGTATTGCATCATATAATTTACAACTTTGTTCTTGCTCTAATACGCCTCTAAATTGGCTCATTTTTAATTTATATATTTTCCCATAACTTTTGCCAGTATGTTCATAATCAAGAAAAGCAAATCCTCCACCATTCCATCTTTTACTATTTCCTGCAAAATAAATAGGACAGTCAAATATATAAGGTCTTTCTTCTGTTGGTGCTGATTTATCAATACAACCATTAGTTGCACTATATTTTCCAGTTATATCACCATCAATATAATGCATAAATCTTTTATAATTGATATTAGAACCATAACAAGCATACCATACATAATCTTCATTATTATATTTATCCATATATTTTTTATCAATTAATTTCATTGTTGGTCTCCTTTACTATTTATATATTTAAAAATTGAATACAATTCTTCATAAGCTTATAATAACTTGGTGGGTAACTAATAAATTATTATCTTTTTATGCTTTTGCAAAAATCTTTTATAGTACAATTTGCACAATTAGGATTTCTAGCCATACAAGTATTTCTACCATGCCATATAAAAATGTGGTTAACATCTTTATAATATTCTTTAGGAATAAGCTTAAGCAGAGCTTGTTCAATTTTCTCAGGTTCCTTTTCATTAGAAAATCCAATTCTATTAGCAATTCTCTTACAATGTGTGTCAACAGCAATACCTTGAGGTTTATTAAAAGCCTCAAGCATAACTACATTAGCAGTTTTTCTACCAACGCCAGGAAGTTTTATAAGTTCTTCCATAGTTTGAGGAACTTTTCCATTATATTTTTCTTCAATAATTTTAGCAGTTTCCTTAATATTCTTGGCTTTATTTTTATAAAAGCCACATGGATGGATTAGAATTTCTAGCTCAGTTATATCAATTTCAGCAAAATCTTTTGGGGTAGAGTATTTTGAAAAAAGTGAGGGGGTTGTTTTGTTAACCCTTTCATCTGTACATTGAGCAGACAAAATAACTGCTACTAGCATTTCAAATGGAGTGGTAAAGTCTAAACTACATTTAGCATCTGGGTATGTATTTTTTAGTATTTCTATAATTTTTATAATGTCTTTTTTGTTCATATATTTTTTATTCCTTTCATAGCCAAATTTATGGTGTTTTCTAAATAGAAATGCTTCCTCATTTTATATAAGGAAATAGTATTTTTTATTTAGTAAAACAATCTTATTATACAAATATTAAACCATAAGATTACAGTATTTTCAAGGTAAAATATTATATAAAAGTAACAAAATAGATAAAACAAAATATAATATAAATAGAGGAGGTAATATATTATGTTTAGATTACTAAAAAGAACAATAGGGGTATGTTTAATAGGATTGGGACTTGGAGTATTACTAGTATTATTACTTCCAGTAACAGGGTGGTTATTTTTAATAGGAATAGCAATACTTGCAGTAGGTTTAATGTGGCTAATTTGCTAAATACATAAAAAGGAGAGTGGTAAAAATGACAATAGTAGTAAAAAAAGTACCAAAATTTTTAAGAGGATTCGTAAAATTAATATTTGGAATTAAAGAGTAAGGAACGCTAGGGACGGTCCTTTTCGTTCCGAATTCGGAACGCTGGGGACAGTCCTTAAATATGTTTTTATAAATAAGAAAAAATAGTACAAAAAAAATATATAATATGTAGTAAAAAATAGATCAAATTAAATCAAATGGATAATAGTATCCACCTCATTTAATTTGACCTATTTTATTTTTTACTATTTCTTAAGAAATCTACATATAAAAAGTAGTATGCATCCTACTTCTATTTATAATTTAATTAAGCTCTTTTTACTTTACCTGAACGTAAGCATTTAGCACATACAGATATTCTTTTTGTTTGTCCATTTACTATAGCTTTAACAGTTCTTGTATTTGGTTTAAAAGTTCTAGTAGCTCTTCTACTAACGTGTGAACGAGCAATACTAATTTGATTTCCATGAGATAGTGTTTTTTCGCAAATTTCACATTTTGCCATTTTTTACACCTCCTATAAGTTTTTGTTAAATTGGCTATTTAATATAATAGCATATATTTGTATTAAATTCAAGAGTTTTAAGCATTTTTTTTTAGAATAGTTACTATATAATGTTTTTAATGCAAAAATTATTGCAAACGTTGTAGGGGCGAGCATTGCTCGTCCGTAAGTTACAGCAAATTGAAATAATATAACCTAATCTAATACTTGATGAATATATATTTTTAGGGTAATCTCTTCGAAGTTATAGACGAGCAATGCTTGCCCCTACAAATTCTTTGTAGCAAAGTCTACGAAGAAATTTTCTTAAAAACTATTATATAGTAATTTAGAATACTCATTTTCAAGTAAAAAAAATAACTAGTAAGCGTAAACGCTTTACTAGTTATTTTTTATTTAGTTATTTTAATACTAAATGTCAATATCATCTTGTTTGTCAGCTTCAGTTACCTTTTTGTCCATAGAGTTCACAATTTCAGTAGAAAGTTTATTATCTTCTGAAAAAAGATAATTAATAACTGCTGCAAAAGCAAAAGTTTGAGCAAAATTGATATGATAGAGCTCCATTCCCAATAAGCCAGGAAGGATTACATTCCAAGAATGCATTATTAAAATAACATAAACTATAATGCTGACTACAGTAAGCAAAATGGAAGATATTAAGGAAAATGCATTTACTGTACTTTCAAAGTCTACATCCCATATCTCTTTATCTTTGAATTTAGTACAAAGATAATTTTTAATTTTAAGATGTAAGAATGACATGGTTGAGAAATAGTTAGTTCGAATACCTCCAATTGCAAGGCACAATATAATGGCTCTAAAAGTTGTTAATGTACAAAAGCCGAACATTGCAGGAATTGAAACATTCCAAAAACAGCTAAAAACAAAACCATGAAACATGAAAACGAACACAGATAATATGATTGACGTAAGAATACCAGGAAACGCTAAAACGAAACTAACTTTGAGTGACCGAACAATTTCCTTTACATTTTTAATGGTTGTGAGCATAGAAAGATCCTCCTTTTAATTAATACAAAATATTGTTATTTAATTGTTACACAATGGAAAAGATACCATTATATGTATTATAACATGAATTAACATAAAATACAATTGCTGATGATAAAAAAATTAAAAAATAAATTAAGATGAACTTGAAAATTTGGAAAAATATGCTATAATAAAAATGATGGTGCATTATTCTAGTAGCATACAACTATTGTGAGGGTGGGGCTAAAAATCCACTAAAGGGCACATCGTTGAAGTTTCTTGTTTATGCGCGAAATGCCAGTTTTGTGTGTATCCAGGGAGTAAGAAATTAGGGTATTATATAATGGCATATATAAGGAAGCCCTATTTTCGCGGAGGCTTAGGCAATATATCTAATGTAACCTTTTAGAAAAATGCTTAAGAGTAACCTATGCTGAATGCCAAGACATAAAACGCATAGCGTAGCCTGTCTCGAGTGATAATACTGGGATTAACTAAAAAGAAAATTAAATTTGGCCAAATTTAATTTTCCAAAGAAGCTATAAAAAAGTGTGTCAAAATGGAAGGGGATATTGACACATCTTTAAAAAATAAAATATGTCAATATCCCCAATCCCTTTTGACACACCTTTTTATAGCTTCTTTATAGTTATGAAACTATTATTGCAAAAAAGACTAGCAATAGCTTTTAGTATGCCCAAGGAAAACTTCTAGAATGTTTGCTTTAAATTAAAAGCATGGAGGCTTATGGATTAAGGTACGGATTTTAAGTGGCGATCTGGTTTCTATCTATTACTTTTATACATAGTAGTAGGAGATATTTTCTTTAAACGGAAACGGCTAAACAGTAATGGTTAGTAGAAAATAGAGAAATTCTTCTAGACCTAAACCGTAAAATTTACTTAGGCCTTTACCATCTAAATAATTTTTAATAAAATGGACTGTCAAAAAAAGACGTCCTTTTTTGACACAAAAATGTTAATTGAGAAAAAAGTAAAAAGGAGCAAAAGAATAAATGGCTAAGAAAGAGAAAAATAAAAAAGATAAGAAAGAAAATGCGGACCTGAAATGGTTTGTAATAGTAGTAATAACTACTTTTATTTTATCTATAGTATTTTCATATATTTCTACTAATGCAATATCATGCTTAGAATTATTTCCAGCAATTTTAATATTAATTGTTACAATTTTTGTAGGAATAATATTTGATATAATTGGTGTAGCAGTAACAGTAGCAAATGAAGAAGAACTACATGCTAAAGCTAGTAAAAAAATACAAGGAGCCAAAACTTCAATAAAATTAATTAGAAACTCATCAAAAGTTTCAAACATATGTGCAGATGTTATAGGAGATATATGTGGAGTATTAAGTGGTTCAATATCAGCACTAGTTACACTAAAAATAACAGAAAAATTTGGGCTAGCATTTGATATCCAATTTATAATAAGTGCAATAGTTGCTTCGCTAACAGTAGGAGGAAAAGCATTAGGAAAAGGAATTGCTAAAAGAAATTCTACAAAAATTGTGCATATGGTTGGAATGATAGTAGGAAAAAGTACTTTTCAAGAAAAGTAGATAAAAAAGTATTGAAAATCTTAATGAATTGTTATATAGTATGTAAAGTAACTGTAAAATAAGTTTCAGCGATGTATCGCAGAAAGGATACTTTATGGGAAAATTTAAATTATATAAGTTTTTAGATGAGTCAAATATTTTTCTTATAATTCCTAAAGAAAGTAAAGGCTTGCCACTAGTTGTACATGGAATGTTAATGGTACATGGGACAAGCTATATAAATTCGTACTGCTCTCATCTAGCAATTTCAGATGAACTAAGTATGTCAAAAGAACTTGCTCTATTAGAAGATGATGCAGAAACTGAATATTTTAAAATATATTATTAATAATAATATCCCCCTTTTCAACTAGATAAGGGGGAGTTTTATTATTTGTTATGTACTTCTAAATATTTCATTCTCGTAGTATAAAGAGTTAATGTTTTAATTGAAACCTCTTGATTAGCTTTTTCAGCAGAATTACCACTAAGCAGTAGAGCAGAAAACATAGGACCACGAGAGGCATTTAACGTCCGCATAAAAAAGTCCTCAGGCAATTGTAATAAAAGTTTAATAGAACAGTTTTCATTACATTCCCAACACTTGAAATTTTTAGAACACTCGCCTTTGTTAATATCCATGATGTACACACTCCTTTTATAATATTTTTATAAACAATAGTATAACACATATTATGTTACGTTTCAAGTGAAAAGGATAAAGCAAAAAAAACGCAAATATGAAATACTATCTAATTATTAGTTTGAAAAAATTAAGGAATATAAAAAGAGATAAATTAAACTACAAAACAAAAATTTGTAAAAATATTAAATGTTCGCTTGATTTTCCCTGATATATGTTGTATATTAAATGCTATAGGAAATGAGAATAAACAGATGTCAATAATTTTTATAAATAAATGTCAACAACTTTCAAAAAATAGAAAAGAGGAGAAAAGAAAATGTTTGCATATATAAAAGGAAGCTTAGAAATAAAAACAAGAGGTTATATTGTAATTGATGTAAATGGAGTTGGATATAAAATATTTATGTCAGAAACAGCAATAGAAAAATTAGGAGAGATAGGTGAAAGTGTTAAAGTACATACATATCTAAAAGTTAGAGAAGATGACATGAGTCTATATGGTTTTAATACAAATGAAGAACTTCGTATGTTTGAACTTTTACTTCAAGTAAGCGGAATAGGGGCAAAATCAGCAATAGCAATACTTTCAAATATAACTCCATCACAATTTGCAATTGCAGTAATAACAAATGATGTTTCAAAAATAAAATCATTACCAGGAATTGGCCCAAAAACTGCCCAAAGAATTATATTAGAGCTAAAAGACAAAATAAAATCAGAAGAAGCAATATCAGAAAATAGAACGATAGATAACACAAAAGAAGAGGAAGATAGCGAAAAAATAACAGAAGCAACATCTGCACTTCAAGTATTAGGATATAGTAAAAAAGAAATAGAAAAAGCACTGCAAAAAGTAGAAAGTGAATTATCAGTAGAAGAAATAATAAAAATAGGTCTAAAAAATTTAGCAAGGTAAAATTTGAAAGAGGAGAAAAATTATGGATTTAAGTAAGCCACTAGCATTCAGGATGAGGCCAAAAACATTAGAAGAATATGTAGGGCAAGAACATATATTAGGAAAAGACAAAATATTATATAGAACAATAAAAGCAGACAGGCTTTCAAGTATCATTCTATGGGGGCCACCTGGATGTGGGAAAACATCATTAGCAAGAGTTATAAGTGAAACAACTAAATATAAATTTACAAAAATTAATGCAGTAACATCAGGAGTATCAGATATAAAAAATGCTGTGGCCGATGCCAGTAATTTAATGCTTAATCCATCAGGTAAATGCATACTATTTATAGATGAAATTCATAGATTCAATAAATTACAACAAGATGCTTTATTACCATATGTAGAAAATGGAACAGTAATATTAATAGGAGCAACAACAGAAAATCCATATTTTGAAGTAAACAAGGCTTTAATTTCTAGGTCAATGGTAGTAAAACTAGAACCATTAACAGTAAATAATATTTATGAAGTCCTAAAAAGGTCATTAACAGCAGAAGAAGGGCTTGGAAGCTATAAAATAGAAATAGAAGATGAAACATTAAGAAAAATAGCAGACGTTTCAAATGGAGATGTAAGAACAGCATTAAATGGTTTAGAAGTAGCAGTACTTACAACAAAAATGGGCGAAAATGGAGTAATCAAAATAACAAATGAAATAGCAGCAGATAGTGTACAAAATAGAAAAGCAATATTTGATAAAAATGGAGATAGCCACTATGATAATATAAGTGCATTCATAAAATCAATGCGTGGAAGTGACCCAGATGCAGTAGTATTCTATTTAGCAAGAGCATTAAATGGAGGAGAAGACCCAATGTTTTTAGCAAGAAGAATAGTAATATGTGCCTCAGAAGATGTAGGAATGGCAAACCCAAATGCACTAGTAGTAGCAAATAGTGCAATGCAAGCAGTACACATGGTAGGAATGCCAGAAGCACGAATAATACTTTCAGAAGCAGCAATATATGTAGCAACATCTCCTAAATCTAATGCATCATATTTAGCAATAAATAGAGCGCTAGAAGATGTAAAAACACAAGACACAGGGGAAGTTCCAATGCACATAAGAAATGCTCCAGCGGAAGGAATGGAACAATTTGGATATAGTAATGGCTACAAATATCCACACGATTATCCAGGGCATTTTGTAGAACAACAATATCTACCAGATAAAATGGTAGGAACTAAGTATTATATAAAAGATGATACTATAAAGTTATAAACAAGAATGGGAAAAAATGTGAATAAAAAAAGTAAAATGGGCTGTAAAAAAAGTGTGTCAAATGGGACGGGGGATATTGACACACTTTATCTTTTAAAGATGTGTCAATATCCCCCGTCCCATTTGACACACTTTTTTTACAGCCCATTTTATTGTTTTATTATTTCTTATTCTTACTTTTCACTACCAAACTAGAAGTACAATGAGGGCACTTAGTTGCCCTATAATTTATTTCAGAAAAGCAGAAAGGGCATACCTTTGTTGTTGGTTCTTGAGTATCTTTTGAAGTATGATCTTCAGCATTTAATTTTGAAAGTTTCTTTTTAGCTTTTCTAAAATGCTTATTATTTTCAGCCATTTTTTCTAAATTTTCCTTTGTTTTATCATTTAATTTATTAAATGACTTTATTGCTATAAATATAGAAAATGCAATAATCAGAAAATCCACAATAGTAGTAATAAAAGAGCCATATTTAATAGAAGAATCACCTATTGTAAAAACTAAATTAGAAAAGTCCATTTTACCAGTAAAAATAGCTATAGCAGGCATAATAATATCATTAACCAAAGAAGTAACTATTTTTTGAAAAGCACCACCAATAATAACACCAATAGCCATATCCATTATATTTCCTTTTGTTGCAAATTCCTTAAATTCTTTTAACATATCAATCACCTTTTCTATAAAAATTATAATTTTATAATATGATAAAAGTCGAAAAAAGTCAATGGGAAAGTCTATGTCTATATTGACTTTTCATTAATTTTCCTGTTGGTAATAAAAACTTTTATTAGTGAAACAAGTATTGTTTTTGGCATGAAAGTATGATAAAATAACATAGAAACTATTTATGAAAACTTTATTTTGCAATTGCAAGGAGGAAAAGTATATGAGATTAGATGAAATAGAAATATTATTATTACGGTCAAATCTAGAAAGAATAGGATTTTATGAAGATATTATTTTTGAGAGTAAAGCTGTAAAGAAAGATGCAAAAAGAGTTATATCACAATGGATATTTTGTTTGGAAAAATATAGAGGAATTAGAATTCAAAAATTTAAACATTTATTTAGTGAGCTACATGAAATAGTTTTTCCTATAAAAATTAGTAAATCATATTGTTGCTATAGTAAATATGCATACAGTTTATTAGACATAGCAATTATCGACAACGAAGGAAAAGAATATTATATGTCAAATAGAAGTATTAATGATTATGAGTCCATGGTAAATTATACACTTTCAAGAAGAAATAGTCCATTAGAACAATTAGTTGAAAGAGATTTTCATTATAAAATTCGTGAGGATACAGCTATTATACTTATGGAAACAGGAATTATGAGTTTAAAGGAAAATGGTAAAAATGATAATATAGTAGTTGACTTTGGTTATGACTATGAAAAGAATACTACACAAGTTACATTAAGGTCATTTGTAACTACAAAAACAATAAAAATATGTTATCCAACAATTAATAGAGAAATAGAAAAGAAAATTTATCAATTTCTTAAAAGTATAAAGGATGAAATTTCATATTATTATGATGTTTTTGAGATACTGAAATGGATAGTATCAAATATAGAATGTAAAGATATTTCACTTTCTATCATAGCAGAAGTGGAAAATGAAATTGGTTCACAGATAGATATAATAGCAGGTAAAGTGAAAAAGTATTCATATACTCAAATAAGTGAAGAAGAGGTTCATATAATAAGAAAAACAGTTATCAAAGATTTAAATGAATTTTTAATGGAAAAGACTAAAAAGTAAAAGCTAATGAGGATAGAGATTTTTTAGAAGTGAAAAACTAAAGGAGTAACTTTAGAGATTCATCTTAATAAAAATTTCTATCCTTATTAACTGTTATTTAAGTTTTAATTTTTTAAGATGCTAGATCATTTACAATGCTAGTTTTTTAAGGGTGAATAATTCCATTTTTCACCCTTAAAAGCTCTAATTAAATATTATTAATAGAAAAAGAAAAAATCAAATAACTTTTTCCATTGACAATAAAATTTTTTATTAATATAATATGATTAAACAAAAGAAAAAGGAGAATTAGAAATTGAAATATGGTATTAAGGTAAAAGATATAGATGTAGCAGATACAAAGGTTTTGCTAGATAGGAAATCTAAGAGGGGGTGGAATGGAGACGGCCTAGAAGTAGGACAAATTGTAAATGGTGTAGTAAAGGGGATACAAAGCTATGGCGCATTTGTAGAGTTAGAACAAGGGGATACAGGTCTAATTTATATAGAAGATTTATCGGTTGCAAGAATAAAATCTCCATTTGAAAGATTAAAAATTGGACAAAATGTAAAAGTTGTGGTAAAATATATAGATAGAGACCTAAAAAAAATAAACCTTTCATATAAAGAGCTATTAGGTACATGGGAAGAAAATGCTGAAAAGTTTGAGGAAGGAGAAACTGTAAAAGGTATAGTTCGCGAAACTGAAAAATGTAAAAACGGTATATTCATAGAACTTACACCTAATTTAGTAGGTCTTGCAGAATATAAAGATGGTATGGAATATGGAAAACCAGTAAATGTCTATATTAAAAAAATCATACCAGAAAAGCATAAGGTAAAACTTATTATAGTTTAAAAAATTTAAGATAATTATCTTGGAGGAGGTAAAAAAATGGTAAAAGATAATGAAATTAAAGCAGTGGTTTCACCATTTGCAATCAGAGAAGGAGAAATTAAAGTATTTGACGGGAAAGATGGATATGTTTCTATGAATCAAATTATCCATAAAATAAATATAGGTCATATTAATGACTTACATTTTAAAATATTAGAATTAGTAAATGAATTTGAGTTTATTACATCAAGGCAAATAATGCAATTATTAGAGTGGAAAGGCGTAGAAGTAGGTTCACAAGATAAATTAAATAATAAATTAGAACAATTAGTAAAATCTAAAATATTAACAAGATATTACTTTAGTTCAGAAGAAGGGAAAGGAATTTATAGAATATATTGCCTAGAAAAAATGGGAAAATATTTATTAAATTCAAGAGGTGTTGATTGCAAATGGCAACCAACAGATAACACAAAACCAGTACCAATGATAAAGAAAAGGCTAGCAGGAAACCAAACAATAATAGCATATTTAAGAAAAGTATCAGCATTTGACTCATATGTACCAAAGCCAGCAATAAATGCAAAAATGGCAGGAAAAGTATTTAAAGCAACAGGAGGAAGCGTAAAACTTACAAAAAACGGAAAAGCAATACAATTCTTATTTGAAGTAGTAAGAAGAGAAGATGACTGGGAGAAAAAATTAGTAGATAAAATGAAATTATATCAAGATTTCTATGGAAACTTTGTACCAGCAGACTCAGGCTTCATGTCAATGCCACAACTAATATTCATATGTGAAGACGAAAAACACATGGCAGAAACCTTCAAAACAATAGTAGTAAATAAAGTAGAGTTGCCACAGTTAAAATTATACTTCTCAACAGACCTAAGACAAAACGAAGAAACACTAGCAAAAACACTAGTAGAATTCAAAAAAGACCCAGAAAGTAATAAATATAAATTAGTTGATGTTGAAGTTAAATTATTAGGAATTTAAAAGAATAATATAAATGCACCAAAAAATGAAGTAAGAAATGTAATATAAATATTTTATTTGGAGGTGTATTTTTTATGGAAGAAAATAAAATTATAGAAACGAAAGAAGATATAGAAATATATGATAAAGAAAAGATAAGAAGTATGATTTATGAAGTAAGAGGGAAACAAGTAATGTTAGATAGTGATGTAGCATTATTATATAATTATAAAACAAAGGTATTAAACTTATCTGTACGAAGAAACATAGAGAGATTCCCAGAGGAATTTTGTTTTCAATTAACAGAAGAGGAATTTTCGAACTTGAGGTTTCAATTTGAAACCTCAAGTTCGAAAAAAGATAACTATGGCGGAAGAAGGTATTTACCTTATGTTTTTACAGAACAAGGAATTGCTATGTTAGCAGGGATATTAAAGAGTGAGATAGCAGTGAAAATGAGTATAAAAATAATAAAAGAATTTATAGAAATGCGAAAATTTATTATAAATAATGCAAATATGCTAAATAGATTAACAACCGTAGAATATAAATTATTAGAACATGATAGAAAATTTGATAAAGTGCTTAACGAATTACAAAATAATAAGCAAGAAACAATAATGCCAAAAATATTTTATAATGGACAAATATATGATGCATATAGCTTAATAATTAAAATAGTAAAAGAAGCAAAGGAAAAGATATTAATTATAGATAATTACATAGATGATACTATTCTAGAAATGCTATCAAAAAAGAATAAAGAAGTAGAAGTAGTAATACTAACATCAAACAATTGTAATTTAACAAAATTAGATATACAAAAATTTAATAAACAATACCCAACGTTAAAAATAGCGAAAACAAATGCATTTCATGATAGATTTATAGTAATAGATAATGAAGTTTTATATCATATAGGAGCTTCATTAAAAGACTTAGGAAAGAAATGTTTTGGAATTAATAAAATAGAAGATATGAATTTTATTAGAAATATTGAAAATAACATAAAACTATGTAGAATAAGCATATAAAATTTAATAACCTTCTAGAAACATTAAGAGGGGCATTATATATAGAAACTATAAACAATATGATTTTTTAGGCAAATGCTAGGAGGTGTGTAACATGAAAAGAGCTACTATTATAAACGAAGAAGGCTTGTTTGAGAAAGTGAAAAAGCATCCGAATATTGACTTTAATGAAAAAATTGACAGTGCTTTTTCATCACTATGGAAAGAAAATGAGAACAATTTAGAAAGGTATTTATCAGGAATTTCAACTGAAGAACTTGAAAAAGAATTAGAAAGAAGACGGAATAACCAATAAATACATAAAAAAGAAAAGGAAAGTTTTGAATATGTCCCAATTCTTTCCTTTTTCTTTTTTTATCCATTTGGATTACCTTTTTTTAAATCAAATATTATAGCATCTTCGTTATCATATAAAAACTTAACATCATCATTATCCATTTTTATAGGGTCTACATCACCATTTTCGTCTTCGTTAAATTTTGTTTCATTTTTCCATGTAGTACTTATTTTCTTTTTTGGTTCTGGGTCTTCTACAATACCATTTGTAAATTTTTCAAAGTCATATTTTTTATCGGCATGTTTTTCTTTATGTTTTGCTTCCATAAAATCAATTTTACCATCACAAAGATCCATTACACCTTTATTATTTTTCCATTTGAATAAACAACTTTTAAATGGTAAAGAACGTACTTTATCTGGTGCAAATTTAGGTATCCACTTCCAACTAATACCACTTAAAGTACTGCTATATTTTCCTTTTTCAGTATCATAACTTTGACCAAATTCCCAATTCCTAATATTTCCAAATTCTTTAGACCACCATTCATTTTCAGTTATATCTCCACCACCAAATATAATTTTATTCATACAGTTAGAAGTAATAGTTTGTTTATATTTATCACTAACTGCTCCTAATTGTGCAAGTGTTTGAGTTGAAATTGTTGTTCCTACTCTATACTTTCTATATAAAGTAAATATTGGTTCTGTTATTTTTGAAATGAACTCTGGAAATTCATCTATATACAAGAAATGTGGAAGTCTTGTATTTTCATTTCCTGGCCTTGATAGAACACTACTTTGCATTAATATTATAAAGAATAGTCCAAAAGTTTTGTGTACAGTTGGACCTAAGTCACCTCTTCTTGTACATACAAATGTTACTTCTCCATCGGCTAAAGCTTTTGAATAATTTATATTATTTTTTCTGTTACAAATAATCTTTTTTACACCTGCAGAACGTATTAACTTTTCAAATATTGAAGAAGCATATAATGCAGATTTTTCCATATTTTCTCTTCCAGGAGCTCCACTATAAAAGTTTTTCTTAAAGTAAGAAAGTTGAACACTATATTGCTGGGCAATTTCTGGAACAGATTCTAAAGTATGGCATAAGCTTTCTACTAAATCAAAATTGTTAAGTATTTTAACTACATCTTCTAATGTTGGTAAGTAGTCTTTATCTTTATATACTATTGGATATGTAGTTTTTAGTAATATACAAATGTTTTCAATAGCTTGAATAGCATAATTTTCAACTGTTGTTTTATCTACATTATTTACAGTTCCTTGATACATCCCTTTTAATACTTGGGTAAATACACTAGCTGCTTTTAATGGGTTATCATGTACAAATGGGTTTAAACCAATTGAGTCGCTATTGTTTGGGTCTACTAAGTTATATTTTATATTATAATTTTTAGCAACATCTATCATATGACCAATAGATTCATAGTCAGGTGAAATAGATGTTAAACCTAAGTTTTTGTAAATGTAGTTATCACCAGATTTTCCAATAATCATTTTTCTCATATATGTATCATATAAACCTTGTTTTCCTTGAACAGGAACTAACATATTTAATGAAAAATTATTATTTAAATATTCGTTGTTAAAAGGTGCATTTAATGTTGCAATACCAGTTTTTAAAGCTGTAAATCCCATTTCTTTAGAAGCTTCATAGAAAAAGTATTTCTTTTCTAGGTCTCTTGCCATACAAGGTTCAAATACTAAAGAAGTTTTACCGTGAGCCAGAAGGACCAACAACTAAAAATTGGTTAAACCTACTACTTTCTGGAATAATACATTTTCTAGTAACTTCCTTATCATTACATACATACATTTCGCAAGAATATGGACCTGTACCTTCTTTATTATCTGGTCCTAATTTTATACCACCATAATCTGCAATAGATTCTCTCATTAGTTTTGTATCTTCTACCTTTTTATATAAGAAGTCAAATACAGGTTTTATTGTAGTTAAAGGTAAGAAAATAGCTATAGCAGATAGGGCAGGTCTAAATAACTCTGGAAACTCGGTAGCTATAACAGAGTAACCTGGTAAAGAAATTAAACCAGACCAAATACTCATATTAGCCCATTGAACGACCATTGATAGACCTATTACATACAAACTTACAAAATATGAATGGAATAAATTAACCTTTACTCTATTAGAGGTAGCAAACTTTGAACCACCAGAAAATAGAAAGGCAAATATTGGGCAAGCAAGAGCAAATGTGTACATAAAAGGACCCCAATATGAAACTCCTACGCCATTAAATATAATTAATAAAATTTCAACAACTCTATCTACAAAAAAGTATGCAGAAAGTAAAGTTAAAATATATGTAAAAAACGTGTTTCTATCCGTTTTTAAAAATTTCAAAAATTTATCAAAAAGTTTCAAAACTTTCACCACTTTCAATAATTAAAATAATTGCACCTATATTATCCTATAAAATCCGCAAAAAATCAAGGGATTTACGTAAATTTATGAAAAATGTGTTAAAAATAAAAAAGCCCCCACAAGAAAATTTAATATTGTCTTGTGGGAAAAGATGATTAATTTGCATTAATACTGATGCAGAAGCTATCTAATACTTCTGAAATCATTACACCAGATTCAAATTCCTGATAAAAAGCATGTTTAACTACAATGCGCCGTTTTTGATCAGATTCTGGTATAGATAGACCAATTTTTAATCCCGTAGTAGAAAAAGGAATAGTACCAATGATATCATCTGAGGTAATTACTTTTAGTGTCTTCAAATCTTCTAAAACTTGTGCGGCTCTTCTACTTATTGTCATTTTTTTGTCCTCCTTAAATATTGAAATATTTATTTCGAGGACACTATGCCCTCGAAAGTTACTCAAGAGCATATACTGAAACTCTAACTATATATAGTATAACATCTACACAATATTATGTCAATAACATAAACATTAATATATAATATTGCACAGTGGAAGATTACTATTTACGGACTAAAAGGTATTTTGCGATGTAGGGGCGATTAGCAATCGCCCGCAGACCTCAAAGAATAAACTTCTATGGCTCTTTGAAGAAATTTCTAAATTAGGAATATAGCAAAACCGTTGGAGCACGGGCGATTGCTAATCGCCCCTACATTTATATTTAATATTAGCTGTGAATTGTAACAGTAATGGCAAGTCAGCTATATTTAAAATAATATTGAATGTAAAAATAGAAGGAAAATAGAAAAAGTGGGTCGATTGATATGGTGACAACTCCTTCCAAGAAATTGTTCAAAATTCCGACCTCTGACCTCTGACTTCCGACTTCTAATATAAAATTTTAAAAAAATACTTGAATAATATCAATAATATGAATATAATTTAATACAAACACATAATAAAAAAGAAAAGGATGAAGTTATGAAAAAAGGTAAACATAGTAAAGGGCGTAGTGCAAAAGGGGAGAGCTTTATGCAAGGGGTGCTATCACTTATGGTGGCACAGGTCTTAATAAAATTTTTAGGTTTGGTATATAAATGGTATTTAACTAATAGGCCAGGTTTTGGTGATGAAGGTAATGCGATTTATAGTGCTGGTTTTTCTATTTATGCACTATTATTAACACTTTCTTCAACAGGTGTGCCAAATGCAGTTTCTAAATTAGTTTCTGAACATACTGCAAAAGGTGATTACAGAGGTGCACATAGAATATTTAAAATTTCACTTGCAACCTTTGCTGTTATCGGTTTAATAGGAACATTAATATTATTTGTTGGAGCAGGTTATATATCAAAAGTGTGGCTTGATATACCAGAGGCAGAAATTACTTTAGTTGCACTTTCACCAGCAATATTTTTTGTGGCGATAATTTCTGTTTTTAGAGGTTACTTTAATGGTAGAGAAAATATGAAAGCTACAGCGAATTCTCAAACTTTAGAGCAACTGGCTAAAACTATATTTACAATATTAGTAGTAGAAGTAATTGCAATATGTTCAAAAGTTGATACAAGACTAATGGCAGCAGGAGCGAATTTAGCTACAACTTTAGCAACAGTCGCAAGCTTTTTATACCTATATATGTATTATAAAGTAAGAAGACTAGAAATAGGAAAAGAAATAGTATCATCTGTAAATTTCCCTACAAAAAGCATTATAGGAACAGTAAAAAGTGTATTAATGGTTTCAATACCAATGTCATTAAGCTCAATATTAACATCTATAAATAGAAATATAGATTCAATGACAGTTAAAAGGGGTCTGCAAAGCTTTTTAACAGAAAGTGAGGCGTTAAAGCAATATGGTATTTTAAGTGGAAAAGTAGATACATTAGTTTCACTTCCATTATCCTTCAATATAGCATTTGCAACAGCATTAGTTCCAGCAATAGCTTCAGCAAAAACTAAAGGGGATATGCAAACAGCAAATAAAAGAGTATCATTTTCATTATTAGTAACAATGTTAATAGGGCTTCCTTGTATGGTAGGAATGATGATATTTGCACGGACCGATATTAAACTTGTTATTTCCAAAGGCAAATCAAGGAACATTTATTTTTCAAGTCAGTAGCTTAACTATAATATTTACAGTACTTGAGCAAACAGTAAATGGAGCTTTACAAGGCTTAGGAAAAATATATATACCTGCAATTGCATTAACAATAGGAGTTGCAGTTAAATTTGTATTAAACTTAATATTAGTTCCAATACCATGGATTGGGGCAGCAGGAGCAGCATTTGCAACAGCAATGTGTCATGCTATAGCATTTGGAATATGTTTTTATGTACTAAAAAAACACATGAAACTAGATCTAAAATTTTCAAAATTTATAGTAAAACCATTTTTAGCAACAATTGTTATGGCAGTGTGTTCATATGCAGTTTATTTATTATTAGGTGGTATAAATTCAGGCAAAGTGGTAACAATAATATCAATTTTAGTAGCAGTTATAATATATGTATTAGCATTAATAGCACTAAAAATATTTACAAAAGAGGAGCTTTTAATGGTTCCATATGGAGGTAAATTGTATAAAATCTTAGAGAGACTAGGGCTATACAAGGAAACACCAAACACAGTAAAATAGCCATATTTAAAACATGAAAATGGCAAAAACTTACAGCCATAAAGGTTTCAAAGAAAAAAATAATAAAAAAAGAAGGATTTTGAAAAACATTGGCGAATAATGTTAGTAGTAGAATGAAAAAGTCTACATACGAAATCTATAGGAGGTAATTTAAATGAACAAATCAGAATTAATCGCAGCTATCGCAGCAAAAACTGGTTCAACAAAAAAAGATGCTGAAGCAACTTTAAATGCATTTGTTGAAGTTGTAACAGAAACTTTAACAAAAGGAGATAAAGTTCAATTAGTTGGATTCGGTTCTTTCGAAGTAAGAAAAAGAGCAGCTAGAAAAGGAAGAAACCCACAAACTAAAGAAGAAATCAAAATACCAGCTTCTAAAGCTCCAGTATTCAAAGCAGGAAAAGCTTTAAAAGATTTAGTAAATAAAAAATAATTAATGATTTCAATAAATTATATGAATTCATATTAAAAACGTTAACAATAGTACTTATGTACTATGCTAACGTTTTTTTTATCTGATATTATAATAATGATATTAGATTTAGAAGAATGAAAGGTCTATTTGCTATTCTCTATTATTCAATACCCATTTCCCATTTTCATCATAGAGTAAGCCACGTACGTCTACCATCATATGAGATTTTTTAAATATACTTAAATCTTTTCTATCTATTGGGAATCCTCTATATATGAAGCAAGGGTTACCACGATCAGTCATAACTACGTTATCAATAGGCAGACTATCAAGCCAGTCTATTTGCTTATGCTCTTTACACCAAGTTGTATGGCCTCTCATACAGCAAAAGCCAATATGAGGGATACGTTTTTCATATTTATCTATGAAACTATCGAATTCTTCCTTAGTTTTAAATCTTCCTTTATATAATAAAACTTTGAGATATAAGTTAGATTTAAAATCTTTTTGGTAAGGAATAATATCCTCATTTTCTGGATAAAGTGAAATATTAATAGTGTTACAAATACCATCTAATGATTTAATAATTTCAGGTTTTGTGTAATTAGTAGTAATGACGGTAAAGAAGTCAAAGTTTTTACACATTTTGGCTATTTCTATAACATTTGGGTGAAGTGTTGGTTCACCACCACCTATAAGAATTGTTGTAATGCCTTTTTCCTTAGCAGAAAATAGAGCGTGCTGAACTTCCTCTAATGTCATAAAACCTTTAGTCCGTTTATTTTCAGAGTCTCTACAGAAGACACAATTCAAATTGCATTCATGTGTAATCCAAAGTGTTAAATTTTTTGAAGTATTTGTTTCTGGTGTCCACATAAATATTACTCCTTTCAATTTTAAGTCTTTTATATAAGTTGCATGCTAAATATTATAGCACAAATATAATACGATGTAAACATTATGTTGATAAAAACAATGTAATAAAAGTTTTAAAATTAAGTATGAGCTAAAATCATTTTTCAGTGGAAAAATTATATGTTTAGTACTTAAAATAATTTTAAAAATAATAGTTATCTAGAAGATATTAGGCTAATAGAAATGATATAAATAAGATACTTGTAAATACCCTAAAACTATAATATAATAATTCTATTGATAAGGGATAGAATATAAAAATGAGGAGGAACAGAAGAAAAAATGAGCAAGAGTGAAAAGAAAAATAAACTAAAATGTA
This sequence comes from Clostridia bacterium, assembly GCA_022791325.1. Lineage (GTDB taxonomy): Bacteria > Bacillota > Clostridia > TANB77 > CAG-508 > UMGS1663. Next base: position 8,732 of record JAAVYV010000062.1, on the reverse strand, counting down.
AGAATAATTTAAAAGCAACCTATGGAATTACACTAATTACACTAGTTATAACAATAATATTATTAATAATATTATCAGGAGTAATGATAAGTATAGGGTTAGGAGGAGATGGACTATTTTCAAAGGCAAAAGAAGCAAGAGATAAATATTTAGGAGCTAGTGAAAAAGAAAAAAAGGAATTAAATGAACTATATCAAGAATTAGAAATAGAAGATTTGCCTGAAAATACAAAAGAAAATCCACAACACATAGGAAAGCAAGTAGCACTAAAAGAAGGTTGGGGACTAGAGACAGTAAAATATACTAGTACAAAAAATGCAGAAGAAGTAAAAGGTCTTACAAAAGTAGCAACGGTATATGCTATATCAGTAGGAAATGGAGAAACAGTACCAGTACCAAAAGATTTTGGTATATAGGAGGAACTATTTAAAATTCTTGTAATAATGAACTATATTTATAATATATATAAATATAAGCATATTTACGAGGTGAAAAAATTGGTATTAAAAGCAATTAAGGTTAACAAAATATATATTATTGGAATAATTACTATTATGGTAGTAACTACTATTTCCTTTACATTAATAAAAGAACTTAAGCAAGCAATAGAAACTGAGTCAAATTCAGTAGTAGAAGAAAAGAAATATATTAAATGGGTAGATTACAATGTACCATTAGAAGTTATGGAAAAAACAGCAAAGTTAGATATTAATTCTCATAATAAAGAAGAAAAAGTAAAGCTCAATTGGATAGAACTTATTTCATGTTTAGCTACTAAATATGGAGGGAATTTTAAATCTTTTAAGCAATCAGACCTAGATAGTTTAGTAGAAAAGCTAAAACAAGGAGAGAAGATTGAAAATATAGTTAGCAATCATGAATTATATGATTACTATATAGAAGCATACACCGCAATATTAGAGGAGTTCATAGGGGAATATGAAATACAAGAATTTGAGAATAATGAAAAGGTTTTTAAGAAGAAGTATGGAATAAAGGCATTTTTACCAATTGCAAAAAATTATGGTTTTAGCCATTATGATGATTTTGGAAATAGTAGGTCATATGGATATAAAAGAATTCACTTAGGTAATGATTTGATGGGGCAAATAGGGACACCAATTATTGCAGTAGAAAGTGGGATAGTAGAGGCATGTCGGATGGAATCAATATGGTGGTTGGAGGGTAGGAATAAGAAGCTTTGATGGAAAAAGATATTATTACTATGCGCATTTGAGAAAAGATCATCCATATGCAAAAGATATGTGTGAAGGAAAAGTTATTAAAGCAGGAGATGTAATAGGATATTTGGGAATGACAGGATATAGTGCAAAAGAAAATGTAAATAATATAAATGTTCCTCATCTTCATTTTGGAATGCAGTTAATTTTTGATGAATCACAAAAAGAAGGAGTAAATCAAATTTGGATAGATGTGTATCAAATAATTAATTTTTTGAAGAAAAATAAATCAGAGGTGTATAAAGCATATTCTGATACTAAAGATTATGAAAGAGTTTATGATATAATAGATCTAATACAACAAGAATAATTATGTTTTATATTTATAATAAAAATTATAAATAATGTAATCTAAAGTGTTATTAATAAAATAATTTAATAAATAGGAAATTTTAAGATTAATTTAAGCATTATTTTTAATATCATATGCAGAAAAACGCACTAAAAGAGGGATACTTGACTTTTGGGTGCGTTTTTATTTAACTTTTTTCTTATAATGAACTAAGTTTTTTACATTTGTATCATAATTTCACCCCCCAGTCTTTTTGGTAAAATTATGCCTAAAAAAGAGGCACTAGATTAGGCATTTTTTACCTTAAAATCTGGTACCTCTTGGGATAAAAAATAAGAGTAGCAAAAGTTCTAAAACCATTGCTACTCTAACTAATTGGCTGGGCTGGCTAGATTCGAACTAGCGCATGCCAGAGTCAAAGTCTGGTGCCTTACCGCTTGGCTACAGCCCAATATATTTTTGTATGGGGTGGAAGATGGGACTCGAACCCACGGTCTTCAGTGCCACAAACTGACGCGTTAACCAACTACGCTACATCCACCGTGTCACATGTATTTAATAGTATAAACTATTTTGATATAAAAGTCAATAATTTTATATAAATTTTTTAGGGAAAATTTGTAGTGTTACAATTATATTAAATAATAAAAATATAGTTGAATATTATAAAATTTTTTAGTACAATAAAAGTATGAATGATATGGAAAGATATAGACACTTAAATGAATATTATAAAAAAAGATTTGGAGAAAGAACTTTAAAAATATGTGTAGATGGACGGTTTTACTTGCCCAAATAGAGATGGAAAATTAGGTTTAGGAGGATGTATTTATTGTAGTGAAAGGGGTTCAGGGGAACTTATAAATTCGTTAGGAAGTATAACTGAACAAGTAAAACATTACTTTACAACATATAAAGCTCAAAGAGCAAATAAGTTTATAGTTTATTTTCAAAATTTTACTAATACCTACGATACTATAGAAAGATTGAAAGAAAAATATGATGCCGCATTAGTAGATGATAGAATAGTAGGATTAGAAATAGGAACAAGACCAGACTGTATAAATGAAGAAATAGCAAAATTATTAAAAAGTTATACTGATAAATACTATGTATGTGTCGAATTAGGTTTGCAAACTAGTAGTAATGAAATAGGGAAAATAATAAATAGAGGGTACACAAGTGAACAATTTACCAAGGCAGTAGAAATTTTAAATAAATATGATATTGATGTTGTAGCACATATAATGGTAGGTCTTCCAAACGAAACAAAAGAAGATATAAAAAATACAGTAAATTTTATAAATAAGCATAAACTGCAAGGGATAAAAATTCACTCTACATATGTAGTTGAAAACACAGTGCTTGCCAATATGTATAAAAAAGGCAAATATACAGCATTAGAATTAGATGACTATATAGAAACATTAATAGATATAATAACTCACCTAAAACCAGAACTTGTAATTTATAGAATTTCAGGAGATGCACCTAAAGATATTTTGGTGGCACCATATTGGAATAAGCATAAAATGTGGATTTTACATGGATTTGAGAAAAGGTTTAGAGCAAGGGACTTATGGCAAGGAAAATTTTATAATAGTTAAGAAAACTTGAATTAGCAACCAAAAAAATTTAAAAGGAAAAAGAAAAATGGGCAATGAGAGAAAAAAATTAAAAATTACTAAAGATATTGGAATATCATATGATTTCGAAAGTAATGTTGCAACGATTGAGAAAAATAGAATAATTAAAGATAATAAAAATGAACGTTAGTAAAGTATTTTAGATATAATAAAATTAATATTAGTAGAAAATATGATGTATGACAATAAAATTTTATAAAACAAATATAGAAAATGTATAATAGAAAAAAGAGGGAAAAAATGAAGAAGTTAAAAAAAATAGTAACTATAATTTTAATATTAATAATATCAATGTATAACTATTCTTTTGCAGATGTAGGAAGTTTTGATAGATATGATAGTGGAAGTTCAAGTTGGGATTCAGGGTCAAGCTGGAGCTCAAGTGATTGGGGAAGTTCTTCAAGTTCAAGTAGTTGGGATTGGGATGATGACTATTCAGGAAGTGGAGATTTAGGTTTCTTAATAGGACTTTTATTAGGAAACAATGGAGGAAGAGTAATATTTATAATTATAATAATATTTATAATTATAAGTACTAAAAAATATAAATCTGGAAAAAATCAAAATAGGCCACGAAATATATATAATCCAACAAATATGGTTAATACAGACAATGTAACAAAGAGTAGGTCAATACAGGTAGCAAACAGGATAATGTCAGTAGACCCATTATTCTCAGAAGAAAAATTTGTAAGTTTTACAAAAGAATTATTTATAAAATTACAAAACGCATGGACTGCCAGAGATTGGGAACCAATGAGATTATTTGAAACACCAGAATTATTTGAATCACATAAAGCACAAGTTCAAGGATATATAGATACAAAAAGAATAAATGTAATGGATAGAATATCAGTAAACTATGCGTACTTGTATAATTATAGAATACAAGGCGAAAAAGAAATATTAGAAGTAGCATTAAAATCAACAATGAAAGATTACATTATAGATGAAGAGACTAAAGAAGTATTAGAAGGAAATAAAAATGAAGACAGGCACACTTTATACAAATTAACATTTGAAAGAACAAAAGGAACAGTTACACAGGAAGAAACAGGTGAAATAAAAACAACTAACTGTCCAAACTGTGGTGCTCCAACCAAAATCACGTCAGCAGGAAAATGTGAATATTGTGGTAGCATAATATTAACAAATGATCACAGTTGGGTACTTTCAAACTTGGAGCCTTTTAGAAATTAATATTTGATAAAAATATAATAAAAACAGAGATTTTCTACTACAATAATAGAAGTAGTTGAAAATCTCTGTTTGAATAGAATTTTATAATTTTAACGTAAAATAGAATACTTGACTAGTACAAAATAAAGAGAAGGTACATGTGGACCTTCTCTTTTGAAAACTTACTATGCAATTTTTAGTAATTTTTGATACAAATCGTACAACTGGCTTTCACTTTCAGATACATTTTCTTCCATTATTTCAGAAGCCTGCTCATATATAGCTAGAATATCTTGGCACTGTTCTGAGCTACTGCTCTGCAAGAAATTGATTTCAAAACCAGCAGGAACGTTTTTATCAGAACAGAACTTGAGAATTGTATTACGTATTTTTTCAAAATATTGCATAAAAATCTCCTTTCAAAGAAAACTTAAGTTACTATTATTATAACATTTTAAAATTCTTATGTCAAATGTAGAAAATTTTTAATTTTCATAAAAAGTTTTGTAAAAAAATTAGAATCTTTCAAAACAATCATACTTGTATTTTCTACACTTTGGGCTTTTGCTTCTATTTTCTTTTTTCTACTTGCAAATATATCATCAGGATTGTACTGTTTGTTCTTTTCTAGTTCAAGTTGTTTTAACTCATTTTTATCGTGTTCTTGTATAATACGTCTTTCTTCGTCAGTTGCCCAGTAATCTATAAACAAATTTGCAAGTAATATTCTAGTTAAATGTGAAATATTTTGTTCTTCAAAACAAATATCAGTATTGTAATGATATTCATAGTTTATATCCTTATTATCCTCATACATATGAATATTTTCTTTTGGTATTTTTTCAAATGTATGAGCAGGAATATGCTTTAATATTTCTAGTAATTCTGTATAAGCTTTTGAATAATCTTCTTTTGTATAGAATGTTACCATATTATCCTCCAATTACATTGGTATCTTTAATTTCTCTATATCGACTTATATTTTTCCTTTCAGCTTCTTTTACTCTTGCACGTTCATTAGCATTTGTCATTTTCAAGGCCCCTTTGGAAATATCCTTTTCATTATATACGTTAAGCACTTCTATTAGTTTAGATTTTGGAAAACCTAATTTTATTGCTAAATAGTAAGCTTCTCGAACATTTAGACCACTTCTATATATTCTTTCAATATCTTCTGTTTTTATCTGTTTAGGATTTTTATTATCTAAACTTAATTTATTAATTTTCTCTTTAGTATGTGGTCCAATATATTCAATTGGTAAAGCTGAAACATATTCAAATAATTTTCCTGTATAATCAGGAAGTATACCATTAGTATCTAATTGCTCAATTATTTTATTAAAATTATTTTCTTTAATTTGACCTAACTCTTTTTTTCTTTCCAATATAGAAATAGCCTTATTTTTTGCATCTTGCAGAATAAACTCTTTTTTATTACCAAAATGTACAGATATTTGACCAACATAAGGTAAATCTATAGTAAACGTATCTTTTTGGTTATCATCTTTACGATTGCCATAAGAAAATAGATTAGAGTATTTTTTACCACCAGTTTTTTCCAAAACATATAAGCTCGCAATCAAATCAGAAGTTGCATTATCTTTGCTTAATAATAACCTTCTTTTTTCCTTAGTATATTGTTCTTTAGTTTTATCATCAAGTGATTTATTATTTTCCACCTCATATTTATAATATTTAGATAATCTATTAGACATAAGTGTTAATAATGCCATATTCTTAATTTCATGAGTCTGATCTTCAGGAGAGATAACACCTAACTCACCTGAAATATTATTAGCATTACTAATATACTCTTTTTTTAATGTATATTTAATATCAGTTTCTGGAATTTCAATTAAAGAGTTTGTAAAACCAGACTTATTTTTTTCACGTTGTTCTAAAATAAAATCCTTCAAATTTTCTTCTTTACTCAAATATGTAGTTGTAATTTCTTGTAAATTTCGATGAATATCTTCATATTTAGTAATAAAACTAGAAGCAGTTATATTCTCTTTCATATTAATAACCTACTTTACTTTTTATTATGTGTATTCATAATAGCATATTTTAAATTTATGGTCAATAAAAAATGAAAGATTTGGGACGTGTCTCAAATTTTTCATTCTCTTAAGTTAATCATATTGCTGTGGACGCACATTTTTGATTATAATAAGAAAATAGCCAAAAATTCCCATCCTAATTGACTAAAATGGGCAAACTACTTGTAAATGATTTAAAAATATGCTATATTATGTACTGTGAAAAATTAAGTAACTCGTAAACAATATTTGTTAAGGAGGTAGAAAAATGAAAGTAACTTTTCAAGACGGATTGGTTTTAGATGCACGGGATGTAGAATTAAAAAAATCTTATGAAAGACAAAAGGCATTGGAAGAACAACTACAACAGATTAAAAACAAAGGGAAAATTGAATATGAGCAAGAAAAAGAATATTTAGATAATCTTAAGAGACAAAAGGAAATTAATGTAGGAGAAGTAGCATTTGAAACAAAAAATGTTACTGACTTACAAAAAACAGCGAAGGATATTATAGAAAAACGTGCAAAATCACTATTAAAATTAAATAAAATAGATGTAAGATTCTTGCAACTTTTGAACGTAGCTACATTTAAAGATTTATTTTATTCTATACCAAAACGTGGGCAAGAAATGATTACTGAAACGTATAAAGAACAAATACCAACTATTGCTACTGCAATAATTGACTTGTTTGATACTAGAAATGATGAGCAATATGAAGTAGAAACAGTAGTAGAATTAAAAATAAAAAGTAATCTCAAATGTTTTATAGCTATTGGGTATTATCCAAATGATGTTGAATATGCGTACATACCTAATTCTTGCCAAGAAGCTGATAGACTACAGAATAAAATAGAACAATTGGAAATTTCACTATTGGACGCTAACCGTCCCGACCTACTTTTTCTAATTCACATATATTTTCAAGAATATTTTAGTGAATATTTTTTTACAAGACTAAGTAAGGAAAAGGAATTGCTTATCTATATTAGAACTTCTGAAATTTATAAAATAAGAAGAGCTAATGAGGAAATGTAGAAATTTAACTACAATAATAAAGAATTAAAACAATTTGGAACGTGAAAGATTTGAAAATTTTTTCACGTTCCAAATTGTTTTTATATTTTTATTTCTTCTTTTAAATACTCATACACATAACTTGAAGACTCATAATACAAATGAGTTTCAAAATCATATAATTGCTCGAATATTTTCGAGTTATATACAATATCCATAGCTTTTTCCATTATAATATTATAGTCTTCCATTAAATATTGTATCAAATCTTGTGTAATACATTCTGCTAAATAATTTAATTTTTCTAATACCATTGTTTCTATATTCCTTTCAAGTATTTTAAGGCTTTTTTAGAATGGAAAGAATACTGGTCAGTTTTTATTCCAACCTTGCCTTTTCACTACTCTTTCTGCCATAAATTCTGCTTGTTTTTCTATTGTTGTACAATAAAAACCTTGTTCGAAATCTTTATATGGTTTGCATTTTGATAAATTAATTTCTTCTATTTTTAAATTTGAACCATGATACAATATCATTTAATATCTCCTCCATTTTTAATGCATACTTGTTTTAAATCATCTATGGCATCATCTAATCCTATAGTATGTTCTGCTTCATAATTTTCTTTTAAAGACTCAATTCCTTTATAATCTCTTAAATATAAATATGCTTCTCTATTTGTTATTTTGGAGTACTTTGCAAATTCGTTTATACATATTACTATATAATTAACTATACTTTTTTCTTTTTTAGACATTGTATTCCTCCATTTCGTGCCCATTCAAAAAATGAAGGAGCCCCGCATTCAACTACTGTTTTAAACATAGCTATTTCTTCTTCGGTATAATTCCCATCTTTTTCTATAATATTATAACTAGGTAATTCAAATATTATTGTATCAAATCCATGTACTTTTGGTCTTTCAAAACATATCCAAACAGTCTCGATACCTTCATCATTCTTTCTGATATCTGAAAAAACAGCTTCTGTACCATCAGGGTATTTACAAAATGGATGCATCATTTTTATCACTCTCCTTTTATTCCATTATAAGCTTTATTCCATCTCCATAATGAAACTCTTGAAATATGGTATTTTCTACACACATAATCTATATCTCCGCAATTTCTATACATCTCTACTGCATATTTTCTTGTATTAATATCGTGTGGTAGGTATCTTTTTTTACTATTTTCTGTTATACTATTATTCATAAGTGATTTAAATCTCCTTTATATAATTTTTGTTTCGCAACTTAATTATATATGATTTAAATCACTTATTCAATTTTTATAACTTTTGTTTCACATCAATTGT
>JAAVYV010000061.1 GCA_022791325.1 Clostridia bacterium | reverse complement strand
CTTATAATGGAACAAAAGAAAGTATAACAGATAAATCACATAGACCAAAAAGTAAACATCCTAATGCACATACAAACCAAGAAATAAGATGTATAAGAAACTATGTAAGAAGAAATCCAAGGATAACATTGTGTGAATTATGGATAAAATTAAAAAGAGAAAAAGGATATAAAAGGACAATAACAGCATTATATAGAGTAATGAGAAGATTAGATATAAAATTCTATAAAGGAATGAATAACAATGAACAACAACGTATAAGTTTTGAGATAGATGAGGATTATAAGGAAATATACAATTATGTTAAAGACTATAAAAATAGTATAACAAGTAAAAATGAAATAGAATTATAAAAATATAAGATAATTAGAAATTAGTAATAATATACAAATATATGAAGATTTACTTAAAGACAATACTAATAGATGGGTACTATTATAACAAAGCAGAAGGAAATAAAAAAATATACAATATAAGTATTTAACTGTATAAAGTAATACATTCGTACTATAAAGTGAATTGGATTTGAATGACGACTATATGCGCATAAATATTACTTTTGAGGTATAATACATTTATATGTAGAAGGGAAAGAGAATGGTAGATAAAGAGAAATTATTAAAAAAATGGAAATTATGGCTAGGAGTATTAGTAGTGATATTACTATTTGTCATTATTATAAATTATAATAATTTATCAAAACAAGAGACAGTAGAAAAATTTTTATATTTAATTTCTCAATCAGATTATAAACAGGCTAAGAAATATATTACATTAAATTTTGGATTGAATTTAACAACATTAAAGCAAAAAAAATTAGAAAATGCAGAGAACTTCACATATAAATATGGAGATTATTATTTAGATAATAATTATGATATTGCTTATATATATATTAATTTAAAAGAAACAAAATTTATGTCTATATATAAGTTTAAATTAAAACAAACTATTTTTGGATATAAAATAGATAATTATGATTATGAATATACAAATTATTAACACCTAAAATTAGGTGTTTTTATTATTGAAGGAATGAAAAAATGGCAAATGAAATAACTACCAAAAAGTTCTTAATAAACTCAAAAATAAAAGCAGTAGAATTAAAAAATATAATTGATATAGTTAAGGGAAAAATACAATTGAATGACGATTGAACTGCAAATGCATTACATACAAATAATATCTTTTAATATATTATAACTAATACATAGGGGGAAAGTTATAATGGAAAATAAAAAGAAAATTTTAGTGTATACAATAATTGCAATAGCAATTATTATAGTGTCAGTAGTTATTCTAAAAAATACTGGTACACAAGAAGTTAATACAGATAGCAAAAGTAAAAAACAATATAAAATAGGAGAGATGGTAACACTAGAGGAAAAAGATAAAGTATTCTTAAGAGAGAAAACAATAGAACACATAAAAAATAATTTAAAGGCACCAACTACAGCAGAATTTGGAGAGTTTAAATATATTTGTAATGAAGAAAATATAATTAGAGTTGAAGGCTATGTAGATAGTCAAAATAGTTTTGGGGCTATGTTAAGAGGAAATTTCGTATGTGAGTATTTTGCATTAGATATTTTTATAGATACATTGGTGTATTTAAAATATAATAATGAAGAATTGATGGATATAAAGGAAATATATCGAGAGGAATGTAAAAAAGAACAAAGATTAGAGGAAGCTAAAAGCTCAGGAAGTGAACTGAATATAGAAAAATTGCAATATATAATGGAGGAATTTAATAATGATGAAGTAAGAAATGCAGGGAAGATAATAAATGTATCTTGTAATGAAGGAAAATCAATTGTAGATATTCAAGTAATAGCAGAAAATCTAGAAAAAAGGGATAATAAACAATATTGGGTACAATATAATATAACAGGTATAATAAATGATATTGGACAATTTGATAATGTTGGAGAAGTAGAATTGAAATTATATATAGATAATACAGAAATAGCGTATGCAAAGTTCAATGAAGAATTTTTAAGGAATGTATGGAAAGAAAATCATATAATAACAAAAATTCCAGAATTATTTGGAGAAAATTATAAAGAAATGTTTTAATAAAACAACACTTCAAAACAGTCGCCTTTCATATAGTTAGTAAATTCTAGTTAGAAATAATATTGATAGATTACTACTATAACAATTATAATTGATAATTAGGAGGAAAAATGATGTTTGGAATATTAATAAGTATATTTTGTGTTGTAATAGTAATATATATAATAGTTATCAAAAATGAAGAAGAAAACGATAGAAAAAAGAAATTATCAAAAGAAGGTTTTAAGTATAGCGCAACATATACTACTGAAATGAAACATGTATGTGGATTACCATTAACTCAAAATTCACAATGCATAATACATTTATGTGATAATCATATAGTAATTGAAAGTATGGGAAATGTTTTTAAGGTACAAAAAGATAAAATTATGGATATGAATATAAAAACTTCCAAAGAGATACAAAACTCTATAAGTGGTGCAGTTGGAGGTGCCATATTATTAGGACCAATAGGAGCTTTCATAGGTGGAAGTTCAGTAGAATTCCATAGATTTTTTATAATTATATATAGAGACAAAGAAAATGAGGAACAATGTATAAGTTTTGATATGAAAGAAGATTTAAAAACTTATAAACAAGTATATAATTATATTGAAAATTTTAAAAAAAATATAACAGATAGAAATGAAATAGAATTATAAAAATAAACAACATCTGCAAAGCAGATGTTGTTTGTTAGGAAAAGGAGTGATAAGATGGCAAATGCACAAGAATTATGGATAAATCTAAAAATAAAATCAGAAGGATTCGAAATGGCACTTGATATAGTTAAGGAAAAATTAAAAAGTATAGAAGAAGAAAATAAAAATATAGAGAAAAGTAACCAAAATTTAGAAGAAAGCTATGCATCAATTTATGAAACAGCTATGATAGCATTAAATAAAAGCGTAGGAATTATAAAGACTTGTGTAAATGAATATAATTCATATACACAAGCTATTAGTTGCTTAAAAAATGTATCTGAATATAGTGGACAAAGTATACAAGAACTAGTAGAAATTATGAATAGGTTTGGTGCATATATGGCGAAAGAAGATTTAGCTACAACAATACAGAATTTTAGCTTAATGGGATTTACAGTAAAACAAACTGAGCAAATGATAGAGGCATTAACTAATAGTGCAATAAATAATAGAAATGCTAATTATACAGTATCGGAAGCAGTAAGGATTGCATCAGATGGATATAGGCAGGGGTTATCTACATTGTTAGATAGTGTAGGTATTACTGAGAATCTAAGCGTGATGTTGGATAATTATGCAAAATCAATAGGAAAAACAGCAAGTCAATTAACAGAAGTGGAGAAAAACCAAGCATATTTAAATAGAACAATGTATGCAGCAGAACCATTCGCAAGTGCAATGTCAGATTATATGGATACACTAGCAGGAAAACAAGGGCAATATAGCCAATCAATGAGAGAAACACAAGTGGCTTATGCAGAAGCATTAGCCCCTATAATGTCAAAAATGTTAGAGGGAGGAACAGGAGTATTAAATATACTAAATTCACTAATATCAACTAATCCAACAGCAATTAGTGGAATGACAACATTTGCAATAACATTAACCGCTGTTACAGTTGCGATAATAGCAGTAAAGAAAGCAAAAGATGCTTATACAGCTTCTACTTTTGCTGCAACAGTAGCGACAAAAGGTTTTACAGCAGCGTTAATGGCAAATCCAATTTTCTTAATTGCTACTGGTATTGCAGCAGTTGTCACAGCTTATAGCGTATATTGCACAAAAGCACAGGAAATAGCAGATGCACAAGAAAAACTTAACCAAGTGACAGAAAAATATAATCAAATAAAAGAAGGAACGTATAATTATACTAATAATAGCACAAATGAATTAGAGCAAGAAAAACAAAGCATAGAAAAACAATTAGAATTAAAGCAAAAAATAAATGAATTAGAAGAAAAAATTAAAAATAGCTCTAGTAATCCATTAAATCCAAAATTTGAAGGTACGAAACAGCAAATTGACGAATTAAAAAGACTAAAAAAAGAATATGAAAATAACACAAAAGCAAATGGAAATTTTGGAGATAGTATCGACGAATTAAACAATAAGTTAAAAATAAATAAAAAAGGAATTGAAGAAGCTAATGCTTCACAAAAAATAAGAAAAGTTTTAGAAATAGAAAGTACGAAAACGCAACAAAAAGAGGCAGCACAATTAAAAGTAAATGCGCAAAATATGCAGAATTACTTAAATGTTATAAAAAAAGGTGATAAATCTACTACTGAATATCAAAATGCTGTAAAAGAATTAACTAAAGCATATCCAGAAGCAGCAAATGCAGAAGGGGTAATCATAGATAAAGCTCAAGACTATATAAATGCTGAACAAGCAAAGGCTGACCAAGCTTGGAATACATCTCAAGAAACTATTAATGGAAATATAGCAGTAATTAATACATATATAGAAATGGCAAGAGCTGCTGAAAATGACACACAAAAACAAACAGAACTAGCTAATAAAATAGGAATTTCATATCAAAATATAATTCCTACATTAACAAGTGTTTTAAATATATTACAAACAATGGAAGATTATTCGCCAACACAAGTTCCAAATATAACCCCAACATCGGTATCAAGAAAAAGTTATGGTGGTTCATCTAGTTACTCAAATAAACGTTTAGACAATTACAAAAAAGAAATAGCACATAAAAAGGCCCTAGACCAACTAAGCTTACAACAAGAACTTAATATGTACGAAACAGCCTTAAGAAGTTATGCAAAAACAACAGAAGAAAAAAGAGAACTAAGGGAAAAGATATATGACATAAATAAACAATTAGCTAATAAGGAAAAAGAAATATTAGACCAACAAACAGAGGATTATGAAACCTATATAGAAGACCGAAAAAACTTGCAAGGTTCTGCATATGATATAACAGAGCAAACAAAAGACTATAACCAAATTATTCAAATGCATAAAAATTACTTAAGTAAAATAATGAAAGATGAAAGGTTATCGTTAGATGAAAGAAAAGATATATATAGGGAAGAACTGCAAACAATAAGAGATTATGAACAACAAAAACGTGATTTGAGGGTAGACCAAATAGATAAAACAGTTTCTCAATTAACAAATGCAATAACAAAACAATTAGAAGAACTACAAGAAAAAGACAAAGAATTTATAGATAAACAAATAGAAGAAGTAGAAAAACTAAAAGAAGTTAGAATAAATGCAATAAATGCAGAATATGATGCAAAAATAGAAGCAATAGAAAAAGAACTACAAGCATTAGATAAAGCAGAACAACAAAAGTCACGAGATAAAGAAGATTTAGAACATGAAAATAAAAAGAAACGTTTAGAAGAACTTATGGCATTTGAACATGATGCAGTAACTAAAGCAAACTATCAAAAAGAATTAGAAAAATTAGTAGCAGAATATCAAAAAACATTAGAGAGTAGAGCATTAGAAGATAAAAGAGAAGCATTAAATGCACAAAAAGAATTATTGCAAGAAGAACAAGAAAATAAAGTACAAGCAATAGAAGATGAAACAGAAAAACAAAAAGAAGTATATGACAAACAATTAACACAGTTAGAAGAATATTATGATAAACAAATGAATATAGCACAAGAAACTGCAGAAAAAATGTTAATGAATGTTGAACAAAACCAAAACACAATATTAAATCTTTTAAAAAGCTATGGCGATGCATATGAAATAACAGGGCAAAGTTTAGGAGAAAAATTAGCACAAGGAATAAATGAAGGTTTAGTTTCTAAAATAGAAAATATCATAGCGAGAATACAAAATACTATAGATGCAGGAATAGAAGCTCAAATATCTAAAATGGCATCATCAGTATATAGATATGAAGCAGGAACGAATAAACCTCAAACAAAAACAGTAAATGTATATCAAACAAATAATATAGAGCAAAACCCAGAAATGCCAAGTGAAGCTTACAGAAAATTAAATAATGTAAGTCAAAAACTAGCAGAGGAATTTGCAGGAATGTAGGTGATAAAATGCAAAAATTAGAAATAATTAATTTAGCTTTAAATGAAAGCATAGTATTTAATAGCGTAGGAAATGTAAAAGAAGACATATTACTAAGTCATGTAGAAGGTTTAGGACACCCACGGGGCAACATCACAAAAATCACAACGGGGTAAGTCAAGATGGATGTAATAGTGAAGACAGTTTATTAGATGCTAGAGTAATTAAATTACAAACAACAATAAGAACACAAAACAGAGAAAAACTATATGAGTTAAGAAGAAAAATATTTAGAATAATAAATCCTAAAACATGTAATCAAGTAACAGGAAAACGAGGCGAATTACTAATATATTACACTAATGATTATAAAAAATATAGAATATATGGAAAAGTAGAAGATAGTGCGGAGTTCAATAGCAGGAAGAAAAATTATGACAAAGCAACTATCTCTTTTTATTGCCAAGATCCATATTGGTTAGATGAAAAAGGAGAAGATATAGATATTAAATCTGTAGCGGGAGGCCTAAAATTCGCACTTTCATTACCTAATAAATTTTCTACAGTATCTTTTTATAAAGAAATAGACAATAAAGGAGATGTTGAGGCACCTATACAAATAGAATATGTTGGACCTGCACTAAATCCGTGTATTACAAATCAAACAACAGGAGAATATATAAAAGTTAATATGGAAATAGGTGAAAATGAAAAATTAGTAATAGATACAAAAGAAGGTAAAGAAACAGTAAATCTTATAACACCACATGAGGTAAAAGACGTATATAATAAAATAGATTTAAACTCTACATTTTTTAAATTAATAGTAGGAAAGAACTTAATTAAGTATAGCTCAGACATAGAAGGCGCAAAAGACAAAGTAACAATAATTGACTATACTAATAAGTATGTAGGTGTGTAAATGAACTGTATAGAAATAATAAATACTAATTTTGAACTTTTACGGTATTATTACCAATTATGAAAGCTTGGTATGTACATGGAATTACTATGAATGTGGAACATTTGAATTAACTATAAATAAAAACAAAGAAAATACAAGCAAATTAAAAAAAGATAATATGCTAATAGTTAATAAAAGAGATGACAAAATTTTATTAATAGATAAAGTAGTAACAACAACTGCTAATAATAGTAAAACTTTAAAAGTAACAGGAACCTGTATAAAAGGAGTAACAAAAAGGCGTATAATAGCAACAAATGGGTATGATAGAGTTATACAAACAGAAGCAGAAAACATACAAAAACATTATTTAAAAAAGCATTTAGTAGAAAGTTATTATGATAATATTAGAACACCTGAAAGGGATATTCCGTGGATAAAAATAGCGCCTTCACAAGGTAGAGGAGTAAAAACAGTATGGCAAGCAAGGTTAACTAACTTACATGATGAGCTAAAACATATTAGTGAAGATACACGGTCTTGGGTGGCAGGGAATATTAAATCGAAACGAAAAATGCATTTATTTTGACAGTATAAAGGGAACTGATAGAACCGTAAATCAAATAGAAAATCCTAATACACATGAAAAAATATCTAAATTTACACATGATGAGCTACAAAAATATACTCACGAACAATTAAAAGGAACAATTAAACACCCATACATCATTTTTTCAGAAAAGAAGAAAAACCTTTTAGAAGGAAAAACAACAGATGATAATACTAACTATAAAAATGTAGGGTATGTTGCAGGAAAAGGAGAAAATGAGGACAGAATAATAATTGTAAAGGGAAATGTTTCAGGCTTCGATAGAAGAGAAGTCTTAATAGATTTAAACAATATAGAAGACTTAGAAGAATTAAACACAGAAGGACAAAAGAAACTAGATACATATAAAATAATAAAATCAATAGAAGGAAAAGTATATCAAATACCAAATATGGAATATGAGAAAGATTTCTTTTTAGGAGACTTAGTAACACTAGAAAGTGATGGAATATATGAAGATAAACGTATTATACAAGTAAAAGAAATATATGAAAGAAATAATAAAACAGTTGAGCTAGGTTTTGGGGATAAAGTTCCAACGCTTGGCGAAGAAATAAAAAGAGTAATTACAAGACCTATATCTTAGGTCTTATTTTTACGGAAAGGAAAAGGATATGTCAAATATAATAACATTAAAAAGTTTTCCATTTGATAGTATGCAAGTATTAAATGAAGAAAGTGGGCAAATGGAAGATGACCGCTTATATGAAGCGGAAGTATTTAGAAAATACTTTGCAAAATTTTTAAGTAATGGTGTTTATTTTGGCCATTACAAAAATTATGGAGAAGATGGAATGAAAGTAAGTTTAGATAGCGGGCTTACTATAAAAGTAAATAAAGGTTGTGGAATTATAAATGGAGCAGATTACGAACTAGAAAGTGACACTTTATTTGTTCTAGAAAGACCAGCAAACGGAGAAAGAAAAGACAGAATAGTAGTTAGAGTAGATGATACTTTGGCAGTAAGAGAAACACAACTTTATATTAAAGAGGGAAATGGAACAACACCAGCAGACTTACAACGTGATGAAAACATATATGAAATGTGTATAGCAGAGATAACAGTAAAAAGTACTACAAATATAGTAGAAACAGATATTGTAGACACAAGATTAGATAAAAATTTATGTGGAATAGTAAATTCATTAATTAGTGTAGATGGACAAGAATTATATAAACAATTTCAAGAATATATAGACACAGTTACAGAAAGCTTAGTAAGGAAGGACCAAGAAAATGTGACTATAGAAGGTATTTTCAAAGATTCCATAGGAGGAACAAGTAAAAACAATTTCACAGATGAATATAAACAAAAACTTGATGGAATAGCAATAAATGCTAATAAAACAATAATAAACAATACATTAACTAGTACAAGTACAACAGAAGCATTAAGTGCCGCACAAGGCAGAGAAATAAAAACACAAATAGATAACAAACAAAAAAATATAAATAAAGGAACAGGAGCACCAAGCGGAGGAAACAATGGAGATATTTATATTCAATATTTTTAGGGAGGTGTAATATATGGCAACAAGTGGAAGTGTAGATAGTGGAGGATACCAAGGACGTGTTTTAAGGTTTAATTGGGATACGCAAAGTGTAGATATTGCTAATAATACAAGAACAATAATATATTCTGTTACAGCAGTTGGTGGAAGTTCATCATATTATTATCATCACAATGAAACTATAGAAATAAATGGAACTAGAGTATATACAGGTAGCGATTCACACCAAGTATATACAAATGATGTATTAGTATCAAATACAATAACAATCAATCAAAATGATACTCAAACTCTCAGTGTAAAAATGCATGGAGGAATTTATTCTCGTACAGATAATATAAATAAAGAACAAAGTTGGACTTTAGATGCAATTCCTCGCTATGCACAAATTACAAGTCATAGTGTAGTAAGTACAGGGATGAATAGTATAACAGTAAATTGGAGTGCTGATAGTAATTGCGATGCAGTTCAATATTCTTTAAATGGTGGAAATTGGACAGATACTAATGGAAAGACTTATTCAATAAGCGGGTTAAGTCCTAATACCTCATATAGAATAAAGACAAGAGTAAGAAGGGCAGATAGTCAGTTATGGACTGAAAGTTCTGAGATAAGTGGAACAACAAAAGATATTGCTAAGATATCAAATGTTAATAATTTTAATCATGGAGATAGTATAGTAGTGAATATAACAAATCCATCAGGAAGTTCTTTAAGTTTAGCAATGAAGATAGGTAATACACAAATTCAAAGTAAATCAGTATCAGCAGGAAATAATACAATAAGTTTTAGTGACACAGAGTTAGACAATATTTATAAATTATATGGTAGAGAAAATACACTTACTGCTACTTTTGTTTTAACTACAGCAGGAACATATACTAACTCCAAGACTTGTACAGTCACTTTAAAAGGTAACCAGAAAACAGTAAAAACCAATATAAATGGTAGCTGGAAAAGAGGAAAAGTTTGGGTAAATATAAATGGAACATGGAAAAAAGCAGTTATCTGGACAAATGTAAACGGAACATGGAGGAGGTGCATATAAATGCCAAAATATTCAGAAAATCTTAATTTGATACTTCCGAACGAGAATGAAAATTATGATGTAGAAGTAGCAAATATGAACAACAAAATTATAGATAATAAATTAGCAAACAAAGTTGAAAAAATAGCACGGAAAAAGTTTATCTACAAATGATTTTACAGATGGGTATAAGAAAAAAATTGATAGTATGCAAACATTATATAGATTTAAAGGAACTATAAATACAGTAGATGACTTAAGTTTTATTGAAAATAGAAATACAGGTGATACATATAAATGTAAATCAAATTCAAATACATATATTTGGAATGGAGTAGAGTGGATAGACACAGGGAAAGATGTGGATTATAGTGAGATATTAAATCTAATAGATACATATCAAGAAGAAACAAATATGCAAATAAATGAAGTAAACAATGAAATAATCAATAAAGTAAATAAAACCACTACTATAGCAAGTATAGACTTAAAAGATAATATAACAGAAAATGAATTAGTAATAGCATTAAAAAATAACATAGTAAATTTAATTTATCCTGTTCGGAAGTTTTTATATAAGTGCAAACAGTACAAACCCACAAAATTTATTCGGAGGAACATGGTCACAAATAAAAGATAGATTTTTATTAGCTTGTGGAGACAATTATTCAAATGGAACAACTGGAGGGAATGCTATACATAATCATACTCAAGGAGCTACAGGGAGTGCAAGTGGTAATACTGGAGCAGCAAGTGGCAATACTGGAAGTACGACACTAACAATAGAACAGATACCAGCACATAATCATTCTGTACATAGGGGAACAGATGGAAATAGCTATTTTGGATTGACTGGTAAAGAACCACAAGATGGAAGTCCTTATGAAACTAATACTACAAATACTGGTGGAGGAAAAGGTCATACTCATACACTGAATAATCATACTCACACATTAAACAATCATACACATACGAATCCAAATACAAACTCAGCAAGTTCAATGCCACCTTATATAGCAGTTTGGGTATGGAAACGTGTGGCTTAAAAATCAAAAAATTCAAACAATATACAGAATTGAGGAGACAATTATAGCTTTAGTAGAATAAGTATGTAACTTACCATGCTAGAAAAAGGAGGGAAATAAGATGGATAAATTAAAGAAAATGGTAAAATATCTAACAAATATATTAGCAATAATAAGTGCATTAGTAGCAGGGATAAATGCAGTAGAAGGAATAACAATACCTTATGCAATACAAATAGTACAAGTTATTGCTGTTGTAAATGGTGTAATAGGCACTTACTTATTAGGGCAAAAAGCGATAAATAATAAGGAGGAAAAGTAAAATGCTAAATATAATAAAAACAAATTTACAATTTAATTCTAATATCTCGAAAATGGGAGCAATAGAAGGAGTAGCCTTACATCATAATGGAGTATCAAGTCCTCAAAGTGTAGAAGTAATACATAATTATCATAAAAATCATAATGGCTGGGCAGGAATAGGCTATCATTGGTTTGTAAGAAGAGATGGAAAAATATATGAAGGACGTCCAGAAAAATATGCAGGAGCACATTGCCCAAGTATAAATAGTACAAGTATTGGCATATGTGCAGAAGGTAACTTTAATGAAGAAATAATGCCAGAAGTTCAAAAACAAGCTATAATAGAGTTAATTGCAGATATTAAAGAAAGATATAATATTAAATGGATAAAAGGTCATAAAGAAATAATAAACACATCTTGCCCAGGTGCGAATTTTCCGCTTAACGAAATTAGAAATACAATATGTATAAATAACGAAACAGTTAAAAAAAATGAGTACATAGCAAATATAGCAAGGGAAGTAATATCAGGAAAATATGGAGTAGGAGAAGAAAGAAAGCGAGCATTAGGCTCTCTATATAATGAAGTACAAACTAAAGTAAATGAAATATTGATTGGGAAGAATGTAGTACCTAAAAAATGTAACGAACAAATAGCAGATGAAGTAATTGTAGGTAAATGGGGCAATGGAAAAGACAGAAAAACAAGGCTTACAAGTGCAGGATATGATTATGATACTATTCAAAATATAGTTAATAAGAAATTGAGATAATATATAACTAGTAAAATACCTAATAGAAAAGAGAAAATACTACGAAAGCGAAATTTAATATTTTCATATTATATCTTGCATAAAGTAGTAACTTTATATATAATATAATAAACAGAAGTTCAGAAGTAAAATATTATGAAAAGGAATTTAAAAATGAATTGTATAAAAAAGATGAAAATATTTATAAAAAAATATTGTTATGCTAGTGTACCTATAATTACAGTTTTTTTGCTAACCATACTATATTGCAAAAAAATTATAGTTTTACCAGAAAATGAAAACTACTTTCCTACTTTGATTGGAGTGTCTGGAACACTTATAGGTTTCATGTTTACAGCAATGACAATTTTCTTTAGTTTAAATAGAAATACAGAGTATATGCAAAATTTTAAAATATATGGTCATCATATAATTTTTAGTAGGTTAGTAACATTTGGTATAGTATTTTTAAGTATGAACATTATATGCTGGTTGTTTAATTGGAATAAATATCTAATCCTAATATCTTTCATATTAGGATTAGAAGAATCTATAATGGCAGCATATTATACATATAAGTTATCATTAAATAGCTTTAAATAATTCTGCTTTTAAAATGTTTTCAATAGTTGAATAATCTTGTTCATAATTATTATTCAATCTAATTGGAACAGATTTTGTAAAAGTATTTGTTATCAAGTCAATATCTTCATTTAATGTAGATATTGACATCTTTTTTAAATTATTACTGTTTTTGTTACGAAAGTTCATAATTGAATCAGAAAAATGAGATTTTACTTCTTTAAATGTAATTGATATTTTAATATCTTTAATTGTACAACCCATTCTCTCAAGATTTTTCATTTCTACAAAATCGCTAATTGGATTTATATCATTATTTTGAGCACAAGAAATTGATAATCCATTAATTACAGAGTTTCGAATATCTTTTTCTGTTTTTATTAAAGGTAATAATTGCACATTTAATATGTTATCATTATTAAGAAACAACTCTAAAAAGAAATATGCATTTTTTATATGAATTGTTTTTATAAAAGAAATAGCCTTTTTAGAAAAATCAATATAAAATAAAGTATTATGCTCAAAATAAATATTTTCTGGGTCTATTTTTTCGTTTGATTCGCTATACATTATATTTGTAAGTACATCTTTATTATTCGAGACTTTTGAAAAAGTACCAAAAAAGTGATTATCACTACTGCTTAATTTTGTAAAAACTAGTTTTTCTTCACGAGGTATTACTTTTTGTGATGTAGGATCAAAAGAAGTACTTATAATATATTCATTTGAATTATTAAACTTCGAATTTATATCTTTTTTTATTTGTTCAATAAAATTATCTTCATTAACAATAAGAGAAGGTTGCGATAAGGATAATTTCCCAAAATTAATAAACTTTTTATATTCTTTTTCTTTTGTAATACATTCTTTTTGATTATTATTTTGACTCATTAGTATCTCCTTTACTTTTTCTTTATTATACTACATAATTATAACTTTTTCAACGAAAAATGACAAAAATTTCCAAGAAATTAACATAAAGCATAAGCGAAAAAATATATAATGGTATTGACATGTTACACATAGTAATGTAAGATAAAAAATGTATTAAATAATATTATAAAAAAATAGATATTATAAAAATATAAAGTAAAGTCTAATAAAAGTACCAGTATATAAAGCTAGAAAATGTAAAAACTAAAAATATGAAGAATTATTATAAAAGAACAAGAAAAGAATTTAAGAAAATATTAAAAGAAAATAAAGATATAACTTATAATGAATGGAATGATTATGCTCATAAAAATGGCTTTTTTAGTTCAATAACAATTATGGCACATGAAGATGCGAAAAACTGGAAAGAATTAAAAAGTAAATTTATGTAAGAAACTGGTAAATATTACCTTTGACATTTGTATCCTATTTTTATATTATAAAAAATGGTGATAACATGAGCAGAAAATTATATAACGAAATAAAATCTTTACAGAAAATATTAGATAAAAATATAGAAAAAAAGGGCTTGTATGATGAAAAGACGATACAAATAAGTTATATGTTAGATGACCTAATAAGTAATTATTATAAATCAATACCAAAAAGGGAATATTCATCAACAAGTATTATGAAATTATTTTATGATATTTCATATGAAGAATTAAAAAAGGTCACAGTTAAGAATGATAAATTTCCAGAGGTAGCAGAATGGAATAAATACGCAGAGCAAAACGATTTATTATCATCAGAATCTATGAAATATATAAGTATTTTAGATTGGAAATATTTAAGAGTGAAAGTAAATAGAGAAATTAATATGAAAATTTTTTAAAAAAAATTTTGTGTAGCAATACCAAGTGTTACACAATTTTTTTTGGCCAAATTTTGCCATAAATTGTCGAAAATGGAACTAAAACGTTTGACAAGATTTTAATAATAAAATAAAATACTAATATAAAAAGTAAGAGAGCTTTAACTGAAACTTAAAGCTCCCTCAAGAGTGTATATTATAACTCACAATATACAAATATAATATACACTCAAAAAATAGTTTTGTCAAATTTTGTCAAAAATCGAACTGACAAAATTGTCGAATAAGAAGGAGAGGTATTTTATGAAAAAAAGATTAACAAATGAAGAAAAATTAATTTTAGAGGGGATTTTAAAAAAATGTAATTGGAATGAAAGAATTATAATTAAGCGAAATAAAGGTTTAATATTAAATATATATCATGAAGGAAGACTTAATATGATAAATACAATTCTATTGTAAAAAAGTATACTCAGTTCAAATATTTATAAGTGAACCTACATTATAAAAATATAGTTAGCTAAGAATTGTAACTTGACTTTAGTAATAGTTACAAATATAAATTATAAAAGTAAGAAAAAATGTTGATTTTTGTCGAATGATGTGATATATATATGTGTAATATTTTTTATAAAGTTCCATACAAGTAACTATTAACAATTGTATAGCTATAGGAGGAAAAAAATGATACTTTTTGTATTAGGAATGGTTATTTTTATCATGCTTCTTGTATATGTTGTAAGCACTTGGTCAGTTCAAATAAACGAAGATAATGAATATGATACGCTAAGGAAAAAAGAGCAAAAGAAAGGTGCTGTAAAAAGCATATATAAAGAAAAAAAGCATGCGTAATGAAATAGTTGGGTGAGTAACAGTAAAATTTACTACCCAACTATTTTTATATACAAGTAACTCTTGTTCTTAATGTAAATATTAGTAAATATAAACCATTAGTTTTGCCCAATTTTAAAAAGGTGCGAATTTGACAAAATACTAGAAAGATAGTAAAATTATAGTATATGTAAAGAAAAAATAAAAGGAGAAAAGTATGCCTAAAAACAATAGTGTAAAAGTTTTTGATAAGTTAGTTTCAAAAACAAAAGTATATTTAGGAATAATAGCAATATTGTTAATAACAATATGTTTTTATGAACATCGATTTATTATGCCAGCACTATTAATATTTATACTAATAGTAATGTATGCATATTGGACAAACAATAAAAGAAAACTAGAGCTTTCAGACCATATAAAAGATTTAACAGGAGCAGTAGATAATGTAGCAAAAAATACTTTAATAAATTCACCATTTCCGCTAATAGTAATAGAAACAGATGGAAATGTTATATGGAAAAGCTCAAAATTTATTAGAGAATTTGCTAATATTGATATTGGCACATATTTAACGAATATTATAAAAGAAATAAAACTAGAAATAGAAAACAGTAGTGAAGAGAATAAAAAAGAATTAAAAGAACTAATAAAAAAGCAAATACAAATAGGAAGTAAAACTTATAAAATACTAGGCGAGTATGCAAAAACTCCAAAAAATAAGGAAAATAATGAATATATGCTTAGCTTATATTTTATAGATGAAACACAAAATACAGAATTAGAAACTAAATATATAAATTCACAAATATGTGTAGGGGTAATTATGATAGACAACTATGAAGAAATAATGCAAAGGGTTTCAGCAGAAGACAGAGCAATAATTACAGCTACAATAGAAAAAAGTCTATATGACTGGGCAACTGAATTTAAAGGATTAATAGTAAAATCAGAAAGAGATACATTTATAGTAATATTAGAACAACAATATTTAATTAAATTAGAAACAGAAAAATTTACTATACTAGATAAAATAAAAGAAATATCAATACCAGGGAAATTAAAGTCCACATTAAGTATTGCTATATCAAATGAAGGAGAAACAAACTACCAAAAATATAAATCAGCTCAAGGATGTATAGACATTGCATTAGGAAGAGGTGGAGACCAAGCAATAATAAGAAAAGATGGAAAATATACATTCTTTGGAGGCAGAGCTCAAGAAGTAGAAAAAAGGACAAAAGTAAAAGCAAGAATAGTAGCACATGCGTTAGAAGAAATAATGCATGAATCTAAAAATATTATAATAATGGGGCACGCAAATAGTGATATAGATGCGATAGGATCTGCGTTTGGAATATACCGTATGGCAAAAACTATAGGAAAAGAAGCATATATAGTAAATGAGGTGGCAAGCACAGGTTTAGACAGTTTTATAAAAATGGCACAAGAAAATGAAGAATATGAAGGTGTAATAATAGGAAAAGATGATGCAATAGAAAAAATATCATCAGAAACATTACTAGTTGTAGTAGATACTCATAAAAAAAGCTATGTAGAAGTGCCAGAATTATTATCTAAGACAAATAAAATAGTAGTAATAGATCACCATAGAAGGAGTACAGATTTTATAGAAAACGCAATACTTACATTCCATGAAGTATATGCATCATCTGCTTGCGAACTAGTAACAGAACTTATAGAATATTCAGAAAAAGACATTAAGTTAAGTACATTAGAAACAGAAGGGTTATATGCAGGAATAATGATGGACACAAAAAACTTCACTTTTAAAACAGGTGTAAGAACATTTGAAGCAGCAGCTTTTTTACGAAAATGTGGAATAGATATAATAAAAATAAAGAAATGGTTCCAAAGTGATTTAGAAACATATAATAAAATATCTGAAATAATTAATAAAACACAAATAATAAAAGGAACAATAGGAATATCTACATATAATGAAAAAGATAAACAAGCCAATATAGTGTGTGCAAAAGCAGCAGACGAACTATTAACAATAAGTGATATAACAGCATCATTTGTAATAGGAAATTTAGGAGATAGAGTATGTATAAGTGGACGTTCAATAGGAGATATAAATGTACAAGTAATACTAGAAAAACTTCGGAGGTGGCGGGCACATAACATTAGCAGGAGCACAAGTAGAAGGAATGAATACAGAGGAAGTAAAGCAAGAGTTAATAAACAAAATAAATGAATATTTTGAAGAAATAATGAATTAATAAAGAATAGAAAATACTATAAAACTTTTTATTTTAGAGTACAAAATTAAAATAAAAAGTTTTATTTTAAAAAAAAAAATTAATTTAACATTGGCTATACACCTTTTAGAGTAAGCCTTTTTAGAACTATTAATAGTTTTTAAGAAATTTTCTTCGTAGGCTTTGCTACAAAGAATTTGTAGGGGCGAGCAATGCTCGTCTATAACTTCGAAGGAATTACCCTAAAAATATATATTCATCAAGTATTAGATTAGGATATATTATTTCAATT
>JAAVYV010000080.1 GCA_022791325.1 Clostridia bacterium | reverse complement strand
TATCGCGGGCAACCGCCTGCCGGACGTGGCGGAGTCTCTGTGGTTCTACAATCCCTTCAGCCCCAAATGCCGCAACTACTTCCCCACTACCGTGGGGTATTGGCAGACACGTATCGGAGACCATTGTTTTTATAATCCAACTGTGTTATATAAATTAAATAACCACCGACAAAAAAGGAGCACAGAGGCGCGAATCCACTGTGCTCCAATCCATGCGCCGGAGGAGATGTCCGGCGGCCATGCCTACAACATATTCAATTTCCGCATCACTCCAGTGTACACCCTCGGGTTGACCGCGCGGAGGGCGTTCATATGCTCGTCCATGACCGCCCACACGTCAAACGTGTCCTTCCCGGCTATGGCGCGCAGAAACTCGCTGTCTCCAAACTGGCCAAGAGATTCACCGGCTGGAGCGGCGGCCTCCGAATAAGCCGCGATCTGAGGGTGAGACTGCGGTTCCTGTTCCTCCATCAGCCTGTCTCTGAGCGAGTAAAGCGCGGACAGGACCACGCAGTCTTTCAGCTCATCCGCTTCCTGCTTATACCTGGATATCCAGTAGTCGATTTCTTTGATATCCAGCATGGACAGTCCCTCCTATCAGGCTTTTTCCAGATCTTTGATGAACCGGCGGATCATCTCCCGGTCCTGCTCGGTGGCGGAGTCCAGAGCCATCTCCAGATGCTCCATCATCTCACTGCGGCCATCGTCGCGGCTGTAGCGGCCCCGACCGTCCCGGCGGGAGCTGTAGCCGTCACGCATTCCGTCACGGCCTCCGTCCCGGCT
Source organism: Clostridia bacterium (assembly GCA_022791325.1). Lineage (GTDB taxonomy): Bacteria > Bacillota > Clostridia > TANB77 > CAG-508 > UMGS1663. The sequence goes on along the minus strand of JAAVYV010000080.1, from coordinate 6,342 downwards.
GTAGTGGCCCCGGACGTAGTGCTTGCCCCGGTTGGCGGAGCTGTAGCCGCTGCCGTCCTCGCCCTCCAGCATACAGATTTTGTCGATGTTCTTGATCGTATCAGTCAGCTTGTGGGCCAGCTCCAGGTCGCCGGGGCCGATCTCATCCTTGCGGTCGATCTCGTCCAGCTCTTCCCACAGCTTTTTCTTCAGATTTTCCATGTTGCTTTCTCCTTTCATCCAACCCGCTCAACGATCAGGTTGGGGTTGGCTACGTTGACCGCCTGTGTACTGACGTTCTTCACGGACAGACTGACGCAGCAGCCTCGGTCCACATCGATGTAAGCGGAGGAGAAAACATTGAAGTATTCCTCCACGGCGGCGGGGGTAACGGTGGCGATGGCGCTGTTGATGGCTTCGCCGTTCACGGCCAGGGCCACCGAAATTGCTCCGGCAGTCCCGCCGGTGGGGACGGCAAGGTTGCCGCCAAAGGTCACCTTGTAACGGGCGCGGCACTGTCCGCTTGTGATGCCCCGGAGGGTCACAAGGCCGCTGCCCTCCCGGTGGGTGACATAGCCCTTATTGCAGCCCACGGGGGTCTCGGTAAAAAGCACGTTCTGCCCGACGGCCACGGTCTGCACAGCGTTATTCGAAAATTCAGGTATGGTAATCAGTCCTTTCAAAAAAATCAGCGGCAGGGTAGAGTTACCCCGCCGCTGTCGTCAAAATCGGCACGGGGCCGAACATCCCGGTCAGGCCGGAAAGCTGTTCGATATGGAGTTTCAGCAGTTGCCGCAATTCCCGCAGCCGTTATTGCCCCAGCCGCCAAAATTCACCTGCCCACAGCTGTTGGTGGGGAAATTGACGGGCGTGGGAGGCTGGACAATGTAGGCGGCAGAGGGGCAGTCGTGGCCGCTACGACGCAGAATCTCAGCGGTGCTGGCGTCAATCATAGCGCCAAAAGCAGCACGCTCATTTGCCTGGCTGGCGCGGAAATCAGCCGCCTGGAGCTGCGCACGCAGGTTCGCGATGGTTTCCTTGTCCTGATTGCGCTCAAATGCGTCAAATCGGGCGATAATCCGGTCGGCGTCATTGTGCGCATTCTGAATGATGGCAGTGGTATTGGTGGCCGCGTTGTAATTCGTATCGCAGAATCCACGCTCGATCAGGCGGTTTGCATCGTTACTGCGCATGGCAGCATCATAGTTTGCCCGCTCAATAGCCCGCTGGGTCTGGCAGCAACAATCCTGCTGGTTGTAGCTCATCTGGTACAGCATCTGCATTAGGGCGGCCTGCTGGTTGCAGCGGGACAGCTCCGCGCTGGAGAAGCCGTTCCGGAGGGTGTTGTTGATGTCGTATGTAGCCTGGGAAATACCGTAGGTCTGCTGGTCGATTTTGCTGATGAGGGTCTGCTGGTCGACCGCCCGCTGGACGTCAGCCTGGGTGGCGGGGTTGCCGCAGCCGCAGCCGTTGTTGTTGCCGAAGCCGCCGAACATCCAGGGCCACATGCCCATGCCGCCCATCATACCCATGCCGCCCCAGCCCATACCGCCGTAGATCATGGGGAACAGGAACATCATGATAAGGGCGATGAGAGCGTCGCCGCCCCAGCCGCCGAACCCGCCGCCGCAGTTTCCGGAATTGCCAACGGGAGCGACAGGCATGGTGAAGGGAGTGCTTTCGCTGTTGGTCATAGAATTTTCTCCTTTGTTGATGTATTCTGCAAAGTCTGGCCAGACGATTGCACAAATTAAGTTGACAAACGCTTTTTAGCGTGTTATCTTAGTATGCGGGGTGATTATATGCGATTCGATGAGTATTTGCGTTCAAAGGGCTTTACGGTGCGCAGTCTTGCCCAAAAGGCTGGAGTAAGTCATAGAACGTTGGAACAGTACAGTTCCGGGCGCTATCCATTAAAAAACGCTCGTGCATGGCTCATAGTCGCACTTGCTGATGCGCTGGAAACCACACCAAAAGAGTTAATATCGCTTGATGATTGACCGTCCTTCTGGGCGGTCAAATTTTTTTGCTTAATTTCAAAAAAGGCTATTGACAAACGCTAATCAGCGTGCCATATTATACTCACAAGGAACGCTGAACAGCGTTTATAAACCACACGGCAGGACGCAGGCCGGGAGGGAAAAAATGTTAACGACGAACCAGAAAACCCGCACTGTAAAAATGACCCGCCATGAAATGTGCAGAATCAGGACAGCTATCACAAGCGCTATGTTTTCCTTTGAGGAAGGGACGGAAAGCCGCAAAATGTGGGAGGAAATCAAAGACAAGTTTGTAGCCCAGCTTGATGAGCAAGACAAGAAAGACTTCGATTTTCCCGCCTGATAGTTGCTGACTGACTACCAGCCGAAACGCCCGCCCCGGAGGTTACGAGGGCAGAAGGGAAAATATAATGAAGTTGAAAAGATACAAGATCACATATCTGATAAGCGGCCTTGAATGTGCTGCCTACTATTTTGCTGCATCCGCCAAAAGTGCGGCAGAGGGAATGGTGCAGGAATCAAATGTAAAATATTGGTGGCCGTCCAGTTTGAAGCAAATAGTTCGTGTAGAAACCGCCCCCTAACCGGGGCGTTTTTTAATGCGGAAGCATTTGCGCGATTCTCTGCGCCACGTTCCGCAGCTGGTTGTACTGCTGCTGGTTCATCTGGCCGGAAGAAAGCATCTTTTGAAGTTCCTGCGTTGGGTTTCCCTGGAAGCCGCTGGCGTACTGTCGCAGCTGTTGGACCATCCCAGCAAAGCCGCCGGTAGGGTCATTTTGCGGACTTGCGGCTGGTCCTCCCTGCCGGTTGCCGCTCAGTTCCTGGTACAGTGGATTAGCCATTTTCCGTTTCCTCTTTTTGCTGTTTGGGGGCCTTTGCGGGCCGTTTCAGACGTTCCGCCAGATATTCGTCCAGCTTGTCCCATGTGACCACGTTGCTCATGTCGATCTGCGGGGGCTGAGCCTGCTGCTGCGGCGCGGGTCGGGCGGCGTTGCGTTCGGTGTACTCCAGGACCCGCATGGAGGGCATCCCCGCCATATCTGCGGATTTGAGATATATTACCGTATTTTCGCTGTCCCACAACTGCACCGTGTTCCCAGGGGCCACGTGGTACGCTTTCGCCCCGGCCTCTCCCTGGACCCAGATAATTCCGCCGGAATCCCCCTGCGGAGGCTGAGGCTGGACGGGCATCTGCGGGCCCGGCATCATGGTGCGCTGCATCTGCTGCTGTCGGAGCTGTGCCAGCTGGTCCGGGACAGACGGTGCAAAGCCGCCTCTCGGTTCTCCGGGGTCTGGAATGTAATAATATTGTCCCATTGTCAACGCTCCTTTGTCCAGTAGTAAGAAGGAACCGCATTTCCGCTGTTCCAGCTGTCAAAATACTGCCCGTCCACCACGGTCACCACATGGTGCCCCGGCATGGACAGGATAAATATGCCATGTGGGTTCTCCCGGGCGAAGTCAGCCACAGTGTACGCCCCCAGGCCGTCGTCCGGGATCAGATGCCGGACAAAGCCGTGTTTTCGCAGGTACGGCCCCCATACGTTGTCAGCGTTGGGCAGATCGCCCTGGATAAAGCCCTCAAGAGCCAGCCCGGTATAGGTTTCCTCCCAGCTCTGCCCGAGGGCCTTTGACAGTGCCCTGACAGCGCAGTCGCTCACGCTGCGGCCACAAGGGTTCGGATTGTAGTAGGCGTAGCTCATTGGTACCTCCCGAAAAAGAAAAGGATGCAGAAACTCCTATTGGCATGACAGCTTTTGCCGCCTTGTTTCTGCATCCTCCTATATTCTATTTTCGCATGAATTGAACAAGAAAACCTATCAGGAATTTATCAATTTTTTGTCACAACACCTTGTGGATTTTATCCTTGATTGAGCGGATTCTTCGATTGATTGTCGCTTCTGACAAGGGCATCCCAAGTTCATTTAGTTTTGTCTGAATGGATATGATCGTTGAGTCCTTCACTCTTAAATCAAAAATGATCCGTTCCTGTTCTGTGAAATTGCAATCTGCGCGGAAACGTTCACATTCCGGCTCAGTAAAGTCAGTTTTCAGATTCAACAGCTGCACCTCGTTCAGATCGTCGGCTGTGTTTCGGCTGGCTGGAACCCCGCCGCCTTCGCGGCGTCGTAGGTGATGCCGCCCTCCTTGTGGTCTGACTTGGCCATGTTGAGGTAGAAGGCGCAGACGGTGCCGTGGGCGGTCCAGGGCAGGCCCACCATTGCGGAGAGCCACGGCAGGGCTCCGGCGTAGTCCACCTGGACGCAGTACGCCGCCAGCAGCAGTCCGCCCACGGTGACTGCCCACAGCAGCCAGCGGATGTCGGAGATCAGGCGTTTGGAGAATTCCATCACACCAGCCCCTTCCGGCCCAGGACGGCCACGAACTCGTCCCGCTTCAGCAGTCCCTCCGGGCAGCCGCCGTTGATGACGCCGGTATCAATCGCCCGCTGCCAGTGGCCCTCCGTCTGGCTCCAGGAAGGCTCCGGGAGTGTCGAGGCGTACCGCTTGGCCTTTTCCAGCAGCTCATACGCCTGCCTGTCCGTCATCCGGGAAATCATTGCGCTGATGTCCATATCGTCCTCCTTCTCTGTGTCAAACTGCGGCCTTACGGCCCCTGCGATGTACTTTTTCGGCCTGCTCTTCCGGCAGACCATCCCGCCGTTGGACTGGCTCCCTGACTGGCTGGTGTTGCCCTCGATAGCCTGCACCCCATAGTCCGGCAGCTCCATCTCCACAATCCCGCAGTGGTCGGTGGCGGCCCCGCCTGGGAAGTCGTAGATTACCACGTCCCCCGGCTGGAAGTCCCGCGTCACCCAGCAGCCTGCCGCCTGGGCGGCCCGCATGAGGCCGCCGCAGGAGGCAGTACGTTTCGGCAGCGCCGCTCCCACCTGGGCAAAGCACCACTGCACGAACACCATGCACCACGGGTACGCGCTGCCCGTGACCTCCCGGCCATAGTACCAGGTGTTATAGCGGACATTGTTGGAGCTGGGCGGGTTCTCGCAGATGCCCAGCTGCTTCCGGGCCAGAGTCAGAAGCTCGTTAACCGTTGCCATTGCCGCCTCCATCCATGCTGTCCTGTACCTTCTGGCTCTGAGTGCCGAAATAGAACGCGATAATCACCGCATAGATAGTCATGAAGTCCTGGGAGATGGATTCCCGCACCGTCATGACCGCGAACACGATGGTAAGCGCCAGCGTCACCAGGCTCTTCACGCTCAGCAGGTTCCCTAGTCTCTTGATAATCGTTTCGTTCATATGTACCTCTCTTTCGTTTTTACAGCCCGATCCGGGCCAGCAGGAACGCGATCACCGCCGCCGCTACGGCCCAGATGGCCTTTTCTACGATGGACTCCCAACGCTTGCCGGGCTTGGACTCCAGGTTCTCTACCTTCTCCGTCAGGCCGTCCAGCTTGTCCAGTATGGTCCTGTACTGCACCGCCTGGACAGCCTCCTCCTTCTCCAGGATTGTCAGCCGGTCACGGATTTCCTTGTGATCCGCTCCGTTCTGCTTTTGCAGGTCTTTCAGCTGCTGCTCCAGACGCGTCAGGTCTGGACACGCTTCCGTGCATTTCTCTGGCATGGTTTCAACTCCTTATTTGTATAGAACTGCCTTGATACAGTATAGGACTGCCGAGTTGATGGGACGAGTTGTCATACGATATGCGTCCTCTGACTGACGCCCAGAACCGGTGTATTTTAACTCATACCGGTTAATATTACTGTCAAAGTAAGTTTTATCCGGATAATTAATATTAGCGATTTCTTCATCTGGATGTCTATATACAACTTCGTATACAGATGTACATAAATATCTAGGAAGCGACGTCGCTTCCTGCTTTTCTCCGATCTCCCCGCTTAACCGATCTTCCGCCTCACCATGATATCCACGCAGAAACAGATTCCGCAGATCGGGAACTGCAAAGGTTGATACACCATCACCGCCGAAATGGTTGGATGACCCGAACTGCGATTCAAAGAATTTCGCCAGTTGAGAATACTGCGAAATATCATATTCCATGCCGTCGCATACCAGATAGTCTTTTGGAGGGGTGATACCAATATAGCTGATAACCGTGCCGATTGGGTTTCCGTCTGGACCAACAGGCCCAGGCGGTCCTGGAGGACCTTGTTCACCCTGGGGCCCCCGCTCGCCCTGGGGACCGGGTTCGCCGTCCTTTCCCGGCTCACCTTGCGGTCCGGGCGGACCTTCCGGGCCAGGAGGCCCAGGCACAACCACCGCGCCGCCCTCTCCACCGCCTGCGATCTGCACGGTGGACAGCGGCGTGTCCCCGCTCATCAGGCTGAGATTCAGCCCGTCATAGTCCAGCTTGTCCCCTTTGCTGGCAAGCTCCTGACGC
>JAAVYV010000094.1 GCA_022791325.1 Clostridia bacterium | reverse complement strand
CTTGGTTATGATTCCCTATTTCAAATTGTAGTATTCACTTTTCCTCTCTTTTCTTGGTTTTTTCTTTGCAAAAGTATTCTTTTTTCAAGGTTCTACTACTTCTTTAAAATAGTTCCTAATTTTTTCCCACTCACATTGTAACAATATATTATTTTGTTGTCAACAAGTTAATATATTTCCATTTTCTTACATTTTTTTAATTACAAAAAGAAAAAACTAGTTAAATTTTCTCAATTTTCTTGAAAATTTTTAACTAGTTTTATGATACAATTTACATTTCTCTTATTCTATTCATTCTATTTCAAACTATCACTCTACCTATTATCGTTTCGTTTTCACAGAGTTCAGTCCTACCATAAAGCAACACGAAAACTGACGACACTGGTGGCAGCGGGCGTACTACCAGTGTAGCGATAAGCACTTGAGTCGGAACCACTGTAGGTGTAACTTCCCCCACGACTCGCACACGGATAACCAGTACTCGAACTTTTTTCCAATGTCCATTCAGCTACATTTCCTGCTAAATCATAAATTCCAAGTACACTATTTCTGTCTATCACTCCTATTGTTAATAATACTCCTGATGAAGTTGGTTTCGTATATTTACTCGTTTCACTTGCTTCCCTCCATGAATCAGAAGTTGTAGGTGCTGTTGTATACAATCCTCTTGTTATTTCAAATGTTACATCTTTGTAATTTCCCCAACTTCCTGAATTTGTCTTTAATTCTTCTTGTGTTTTCACTCCTTTTTCTTCGATAAATTTCATCACTAAATCCCACTGAATTCCAAACAATAAGCTACTTGTTTTCTCCCCTGTTGCTAACTCTGTTGCTTTTGTTTGTGATTGATTACATGTTACCCAATTATAAGGATAAGCATCTCTTTGAATCACTGGTGTTGTTAAACTATCTGTTTTAGAAAATCTAGCTGTATTAGTTCCTGTTTCATACCTTCCAATATAAAATCCTCCATTTTCGAATACACTTGATAACATACCATTTTTATGGTTATTATATTCTGTCGCATTTGCAAATCCATGCTGTGCTGTTGAATAAAATGTATCTGTCCAACCGCTCTGTCGATAATCACTTGCATAACTTTGCATCGCTGTTTCAATCTCTGTGTAATCAGAACTCGTTGTTGTCTCACTATAAATAGACTTTGGAACCTCAATCCATACCCATTCATTTTGATTCTTATCCTTGATCACTAGTCCTGTATCTAAATCGGTTCCCTCTATTTTTTGAGCTCCTTCTGGTAAAAATGGCTTAGTGTTATCTGTACTTGGTAAAATTGCTTCTGGTGGATTTTCTGTATGATCTCCTGAATCTTCTTTTTCCCCTTCTATTGTTACTTGACCCTTTTCTCCAATCGTTATTTTATAATCATCTACCACCACTGTCGCTGGCAAACTGGTAATTGGTAACTTTGATTTTTCTTTGTCGATTCCTTCCACTTGATTCAAATTTTTATTCAAACTATCCAAATCAATTTTTCCATCAGTTCCAAAACTTCCCATCACTGCTACTTGTACTTTTTCTTTCGCAGTTGCTTTTTCGTTTTCCACCTTTGCTGTATTACCTTTTGTTAACACTCCATTCTCTCCTGTTAAGGTTGCAATGCTTATTCCTGCCAATATCAACAAAACAATAATGGTAATAACTAAAGCAATTAAGGTAATACCTTTGTTCGTTTTTCCTTGTCTTTTTGTTTTTAAATCTAATTTTTTCATTTGTTTTACAATCCCCCTTTATTTCTTTTGTTTTTCTATTCTTCTTTTTTTCCGTTTTATTTTTCTTTCTGTTTTCTTGGTTATGATTCCCTATTTTAAATTGTAGTATTCACTTTTTCTCTTTTTTCTTGGTTTCTCTCATAAAAGTATTCTTTTTTCAAGGTTCTTTACTACTCTATAAAATAGTTCCTGATTTTTCCCACTCACATTGTAACAATAGTTCTTAATACCCGACACTTTTTAAAAGAACATAAAAAAATAGTAATTACCTAGAAAAATTATATCTATTTGATAAGTTTTCTAGATAATTACTTTAAAATTTGCTTGATTAATAAAACACCTAGTGTGTTTCT
>JAAVYV010000060.1 GCA_022791325.1 Clostridia bacterium | reverse complement strand
TGTAGATAATAATATTTTATCAAATTGGTATCTCTTATTCAAATTTTTTATTTAATTTTTTATATCAAAATCATATTGAAAGCCTATATATTTCAATATTTTTTCTTTTTTTGCAATCCCTACGAAAAGTTTATGCTAACGTTGCTGCAATTCTTTTATTTCCGTCTACAAATACATGATTTTTGACGATTAAATATAGAAAATTTGCTCCTTTTTCTTCTATACTTTTGTATATATCTTGTCCATCAAAACTTTGATAAATATTTCCTATTATTGACTCTAAACCTCTATCTCTTTCTACTGCAAATAATGAACTTTCTTCGTTAAATCTTAGTTTATTTATTATTTCTATACATTGTTTATATTCAATTTTTCTTTCATCTACATTTCCATCTATTTTCTTTAATGTTCGATGGTCATAATCATCTAGTAAATCAAGTGCTTTTGTGTAATCTCCAATTACCTTTAATATTTCCTTTGCATCATTTCCTTCCAGTCTTTCATCCATTCTATTTGCTATGTCAATTAATTGCACTGTTTTTTCTAAATATTCTAATCTTTTTTGATTTACTGCATAACCTTTTAGCATATAATCTTTTAAGATTTTTGTTGCCCATTTTCTGAAAATTACACCTTGTGTTGATTTTACACGATAACCAATAGAAATAATCATATCAAGATTATAATAATCTACTATATGAGTTTGTGTTTTTCCTTCAATAGCACCATGTTTAGTGGTTGTTGCAAATTTTGCAACAACCTGTTCATCTTTTAGTTCTTCTAATAATGCATTCTTTATATGTCTTGATATAACAGATTTATCTCTTTTAAATAGTTTCGCTATTTGCTCCAAATTTAGCCATACTGTTTCATCTTTTAAGTTTACCTCTAATTTTACTCCTTGGTTTTCAAATAAAATAATTTCATTTTTCTTTTCTTCCATAATTACACATCCTTTCCTATATATTTTCAGTTTAATTATATCTTTTATTATATATAAATTACATATATTATTATAGAACTGTTGTTCGTATTGTATTATGAAATAATTCACTTGTCAATACTCTTTGCTAAATTTATTAAAGATTTGGGACGTGTCCAAAAATTTACAAACATTAAATATCTATAACTATTTTTTAGTTATAGATATTTGTAAATTTTTAGACACGTCCCAAATCTTTCCAAATTATTCTCTTATTCCTTTTTCTTTTTGTTTTTTCTTTAATATACTCCAATTATAACTTCCATATATATCATTTATTAATAATAACACTGGACCAATTAAAACTGATATTAGTTCTGTTTGACCATTTATAATAGGAATTAACCACAATGTTATTATTACTAAATCATTTGCTATATAGCAAAATAGTGATAATTCACTTCTTCTTGCTTCGAAATAACTTGCCAAAACACTTGTTACAACTGAAATTGTACTTACTTATCATATAAAATAATCTCCCCCATAAATCATTATTTTTTCTTTACTTATGCTATTAGAAAGCATAGAATTTTAGGTACAAATATTATTAACCCCACCATGGCTGAGCCTATTGCTAATACTAATACTCCACTTGCGGAAATGTCTTTTGCTATTTTTGCTTTTTCATTTTTATATGGCATTACCATATCAACAACTGTTTCAATAGATGTATTAAACAGTTCTCCCCCAATTACAAGTGCAAAACAAATGATACATATAATCCACTCATATTTATTTATTTTTAATACAACTCCTGCTACTATCACTAGAGCCATTATTATAATGTGGATTTTCATATTTCTTTCGCTTTTAAATGATGAATTAAGTCCTTGTCCTGCATATTTGAAACTATTGGCTAATTTCTTCGTTTTTACTTTTATTGTTCTTTTCTTTTTTAAATCCATTTTTTCCTTCTCTTTCTAATAAACATTTATTTACTATACTTGTATAAATGATTAAATACGAAATTGCTATTAAAAATCCTGCCAAAACATCACTTGTATAATGTACTCCTAAATAAATTCTACTAACTCCTATTAAAATGATAAGCATGCTTAAAAATGCAATTAAGCTTGCTTTTAGATATTTATTTTTTACATATTTATATATAAGGTATATTATAAATCCATAAAAAGCCATACTTGTCATTGAATGCCCTGATGGGAAACTGTAACCTGTTTCATTAATAATTCTATATTCTGTTGGTCTAGGTCTTTGTAAAATTTGTTTTAAAGTCCAATTTAATCCTGCTGCAATACCTAAATTCATAAAAATTGAAATTCCTATTTTTTTGTTTTTAATACCTACAAATGCTAGTATTGTAATTACAATTAAAGCAATACTGCCACCAAAGTTTGTAATAAATTTTGCAATAGGAGTAGCAAAATCTGATATTAAAAATTCTGATATAATTTTATAACCTATAATATCTCCATTCATAATTTCTTTGTTAAATACATCTTCTGCTAAAGCTAAAAAGCCTATTAAACAAACAAATAGTATAATCCATTTTAAATTTTTTATTACGAATCTTTTTATCTTTTCTTTCATTTCTACCTCTTATTCTTATTTTATCAATAATACTATTTCTAGGTTTATCTATTCTATAAATTCTTTCATTATATTCTAATAGTTTATTTTTATTATTTCTTCTATATTATAACAAAATTATAATTTATCGATTGCTTTTATAATCAATATTTGCTAATTTTGCTTGTTTACACAAGTCTTTTGTCTGTATTTTATATTGTTTTCCATCTTTTATTGTATAAGTTCCACATTGTCTAAACTCAAAACTAACATTTGCCTCTTTACATTGTTCTCTAATATCTAATGCCCAGTCATAATTAAATACTCTAGCATTTATGTCAGATTCTCCACCAACTACTACAAGTTCTATATTATCAAGATACTTTTCAATATTTATTTTCTCTAATAATGGCTGTGCTGTTATACATTTGTGTTTTATTGGTAAATCTTTAAAAATCGATAATTTATAATCGGCATTTTTTTGATTTTCAATAGTACAGCATACAACTACATTATCGTATCCATCTTCCCAGTCATTTGGAATGCATTTCATAAATCTATCAATTCTTTTTGTTAGAAATAGGAAAGTACAGTCTGGTCTTTCTTTTATCATTTTCCAACAGTCATTTCTCCACTCATCTGCTTCTTCAATTAAAAAATCTGTTGAAAAGCACAAATAGATAATTCCTGATTTCATTTTAAACCCACCATTTTTTAATTTTTCTATTGGCTTTTCAAAGTCTTTTGTCTTTACTATTTCATTTGTATCAACATTTCTTTTGAAATCTCCTTTATGAATATAGCAATTTAAACACCCATCACTACATTTTTTGCAACCTCTCCAAGGATTCCACATTGCCATAATAAAGTCTCCTTTATATATTATAATTTGTTTTGCTAGTAATATTAAAATATTGTAAACAAGTTAAATTTATTAATTATTAATATTTATTGTAATAACTTAATATCTTTTAAATATATTTTTAATAAAATTTATAAACTTGATAAAAAGACTTTCTTTTACTTCAACTAAACTAGTTTCTTTTTTATTTTCTACAATATCCATATTGGGTTTTAAAATTTCAGGTTGTTTAAATATCGTATTAGGATTATATTTTTCCATTTTTTCTTTTTCAATTATTGACTTATCATAGCTTTGTTTTTCTATGATTTTTTTCTTTTGCTCAGGTGTTGCCCAATAATCTCTAAATATATTTACAAATATAGCTTCTGTTTCATCTAAAATTTTCAAATCTGCAAAATCATCTGTTTCTTTTACATTAAATACATATGATTTATCCATTTTGTTTTCAAACATTTCAATCATTTCTTTTGGTATTTTATTAACATCCTGTTTTGGCATATACTTCATTATTTCTAATACTTCGGTATATGCTTTTGGATAATTTTCTTTCATTCATCAACCTCCAACTTAACTTTCAGAAATATCCTTTCCTTGTCCATCTTTTTCTTGTTGCTGTTCTTTTATATCTTTATATACTTGTTCTTGAGCCTCTAAATCCATTTGAGTATCTATGTTTCTACTTCTTAAAAATGATTCTTTTCTTTGCTCAGGAGTTAATGTTATTCCATTTATTTGTTCATGCTCATTATGTTCTTCCTCTTTTTTTACTAATTCATTATTTACTGCATTCATAAGTTCAGTATACTGATATTTGTCTACCATAAATATACTTCCATTATCAACCAAACCTTCTCCTTGTAATAATTCAGCAATCTTTTCAAAATCCTCATATCTAGGTGGTAACTGTCTCACTAAATCAATTGTATCATATCTTCCAGATTCTAATGGTAGTTTTTTTAGAATTTGAAGTATTTCTTTACAGCCATAATTTGATATTCCTTGTTCGTTAGTTTCAAATGCTATTTGTAAACATTCTTGCAATTTTTTTCCTCTTCTTGGTACACTTCTATAACTTCTTTAACTTTTTTGCATTTTTCCAAACTATTTTTTAGATTTCTTAAAATTGCTTTTGAAATTATATACTCATCAATACTATTTCGATGACATTCTACTTTTCCACTTGCTTCTTTTTCTGAAAAATACACATCCATAATATTAGGAACTTTGTCTTGCACTCTGCTAAAAATTAACAATGGATTATTTTTAGTATATATATTGGGTATCTTATCTGAAAATTCCTTATTTTTAAATGAGTCTGCAACAATTTTATACAGGTTTTCAATTTCAATATCTCTAAAAAAAGCCTTTTCATCTTCCAAAGGATTAATTATATATGCATTATCTCCAAATGCATCTTCTAAAAAACCGCTTTTTTCTTTATCTGTTCCCCCAAGGAAATATTTTGCTATAACTGAAATATCTTTCTTAGATTCATGTAATCCAGCCATAATTGTTCTAGTTATAGCAGTTTCATCTTTATATGAATCGTATGTTTCTATATCAATATGCTTATTAAAATCTATAACTAAGTCCTTAAATAATTCAACCATTCCTTCTTCTATTACTGGATTGGTATAAATCCCAGTCTTATAGAAATCAAAATTTGATAATGCATGTCCATACTCATGAAGCAAAGTTTGAATATAATACTTTTTATCTTGTTCATTAGATATTATTATTTTTTCTTTTTCTCTATTATATTCGCCCGCATCATCTATTATCTCTTCATTCATAAGACCATACTCGATATTTACTTTTTGAAATACCGTTTTCAATATTTTTTTTTGCTCTGGTGTAAAATCATTCTTTAGTGTTCCCTGAAAAAAATTCATAATCATTTTTTGAGCTAATTCAACTTCATTCATTGTTTATTCCCTCATTTCCATAATCGTTCTCTATATTTTTGGATATATTTTATCATTACAACTTTAAAAAATCAAACATATTTATTTCTACTCTGTGATTTTTCTTCATTCCTGGTTAATAATTTCTTATTTTATAACAAACATTTTCAACTTTATATCCTATTTCTTTTACTTCTCCCTTCTTTCCGTTTTTAGTATTTCTTTCATAAATTATTTTATATTCTACTTCTTGTTTATTTTGTTCAAACCACTCATTTATTTTGTTTACTGCTTTTGGTTTATAATATATTTGATAATATTGATTTCCTTTTGAGATATCTGGTACAATTGCTATTTCATCATCTTCGTAATAATGCTTATATGATATCTTCATTCCTAATGTTCTGGCAATTGCTCCTATGAAATTGCTATGAGGTAAATTGTTTTCTGAATAAATTTTTAATTGTTCTGCTATGTCTGAGGCTAGGCAGTAGTCTTTCTGAATTATAACATCTATTTTCTTTTTTATGTTTTTTATTTCTTCTTTATTTTCTTTTGAAATTTGATTTGTTTCTTCTGATAAATTTTCTACTAATGTAAGCCTTTTTTCGTTTTCTTCTATTTGATTTAGTGCTAAACGCATTACGTCAAATATATTTTGTGGTGTTTCTACAATGGTTCTGTATCTTTTTTCTACTTCTATAAAGTATTTTCTTAATTTCTTTCCTATATTATTATTTTCTATCATGCATAATTCTTTTGCCATGTCTATTGAAATATAATATTCTTTTAAGCTTTTATTTCCATATTTATTTGCTTTAACAAATTTGTTAAAGCAAATAAATTCTGTATTTTCTATAAAATCATACTGTTCTATTCTTTGCTTTATCCAATTTGCAAATTGTCTCTTGTTTTGTAACTTACTATGTAATTCTCTTGCATTAATTAATCTTTCTCCTTTCTCATTTTCATAAATAGGCACAATTTTTCCTTCTATTAGCTTTAAATTTTCCTCCATAGATTTCCTCCTTTATAGTTATTCTGTTTTATTGGATTTTTAATAAGATAAAATTATTTGAATTAAACTTTTATTATTCTATCATACTTTATATTTACTTGCAAGCAAAATGTTTCGTCATAATTCTACTATTTTTGCTAATTTTAGAAAGAATTGGGACGTGTCTAAAAATTTTCCAAACAGTAAATAATTTTATATATTTTTGTTATCTATGTTTGTAAATTTTTAAACACGTCCCAATTCTTTATTTCTATATCCATTCTCATCCCTTTTCACAAAATTGTGAAAGGGGATAAAATCTTCTTCTTTCAAATCTTTCCTGTTTTTTATTTATATTTGCTTTACAAATGCTTTATCTCTATTTTCATCATACCCTAGTTTTCTGTATAACTCATGTGCATATTTTCTTTGGAAACCACTAAATAACCATATTCTTGTTATATCATCTTCTTGTTTTGCTATTTCTTCTGCTTTATTCATTAACTTTGTTGCAATTCCTAATCTTCTATATTCTTCCATTATTGCTAAATCCCATATAGTTGCAGTTTTCCCTGATGGTGATGTTGAAATGTTTAGTGTTACTGTACCTACTAAATTATCATTAATATAATATCCTAATATGTGAATATCTTTATTTTCTTTTGAGATGTTATACAAATTTAGCATATTTTCATAGCTTATATTATTATTAAAAACTGTCTTTAATATTTTTTGTAATTGTTTTAAATCTTTTTCCTCTATTTTGCTTATAATATTATCTCTTTTCATATTTAACTCCATTTTTTATTCATATATTTTTCCTTTATCTATTATTTCTAAAATTGTATTTAAGTCTTCTTGTGTTATTGCTGATTGTTTATCTTTCTTTTGTATTTGTTTACAGCTTTCTTTTAAATAATATATTTCATTATCTATTGATATTTTATGTGTATTTATTCCATCACATATTGGTGCATTATATTTTGAATTTTCTAAAATATTAGAAATTTTGTCGATGTCATTATGATTTGTTATTTTTATGGTTTTGTTTTCATATTCTATTATAATGTTCTTTTCTTTTGGCAAGTCATATTTCATAAACCAATTTCCCATTTTTACACCTATGTTATTTTCATATGGCTCATTTGGAGATATTTTGGTATATCTTATTACTTTATAGCCTAAACCCCAGTATGTTATTTTAGTACCATTATTGTTTACTATTTTTATAGAATATTGTGGTTCATGCCCTGTTGTTACTCTACCACTGTCTATATAGTTTGTTATAATTCCTGCAATTATAAGCATTATTATTACTAATATAATACTAATACATATATTTTTCATATTTTTTATTTCTCACTTTCAAATTTCTATTTACTAAAATAACTTGTATCTTTTACTTATTTAGCATTTTTATCGCTTCATCTTCATTTTCTACAAAAAATATGTCTTTTCCTTTGTTGCTTTCATATATAAAATCTTTTAATGGTTTGCTTGTATATTTTGAATAATCTCCATATATAGCAATTTTAGTTTGATAGTTTATAAATTTTTGTAAAATTTCTCCTGCCATTCCTTTACTTAATATAAAGAAGTCTTCTATTACCGCTTCTTTATTTAATGCTATTTTATTACAGTTTGTTTCATATTTTATAGTCATTATAAAGTCTATGGCTGACTCTGCATCTTTTATTATAATGTCATTACTTTTTATTATTGCTATTTCATTTATAGTTTTTGTTTCCATTTTTCTTTCTCCTTGTAACTTATCTATTTATTAAGATAAATATTTTTTATTTTAATTCTTCTTATAAATATTCTATATTAAATAAAATCCTACTATTAATCCTATAATCATTTAACTAATTCTATAATGCCCTATAATATAGTCTTTGTCATATAATTCTAATACATCTTCCTCATAATTTACTTGTATAGGGTTTGCGTGATGTATTAAAAATGGTATGCCTTTTTTATTTCTTTTATCTGATATTATTCCTATATGATCTTTAAATACAATTATATCTCCGCCTTGCCATTCTTCTATTTTGGATAAGTCTGTTGTAAGTGATATATGGTTATTTTTTAAATATACATTTAGGTTTCGTACTCTTCTAAAATCAATATTTTTATCTATTGTTTCAATATTATAATTTTCTTTATTATTTATAATATCCTCATTTACTAATTCCATTAAATTATATCCTGCATCTTTTAGGCCAAAACCTACTACATCTGTGCAAACTCCATGTTCGTCATTTGGATATCCAGTATTATAATATTTACTTTGATATTTTGGTTTTGTTTGTATGTATTTTTTTACATTATTTAATATGTCAGTTTGGTCATCTATTCCATCATTATCTTTATCAATATTACTAATATATGTTTTTATATCAAAATCTTTATTTGTATATTGCTTATGTGGAATAATGCTTAACTTATATAAAAATGTTATTACTATGAATATTAATATTAAACATATTATAATAGGTATTATAATTTTCTTTTTCATAAATAACTCCTTAATATACTACTTTTTTCTCTTTTTCCTTCATAACTTGTAAGTTGTTATTTTGTTTTACTATAGAATTCTACTCCTGAATATAATCCATTTTCGTTTAATCTTCTATTAGAAATATAACCATCTTTTTTAAAACCTGCTTTTAACATCGTTTTTGAAGATTGGGCATTTAATTCATTACAAGAACATTCAACCAAATAATATCCTGTATCTAATAAATAATCAGATACTGCTTTTAGTGCTTCTCCAGCATAACCATTTCCCCAATAATTATATCTAACAACATATCCAACATTGCAATAATTATGTTTCTTATTTAATGTATTTACAGAAATATTTCCAATTGTAATGTTATTTTCTTTTAAAACTATTGCCCATCTTTCATATTTTGATTCTTCTACTTGATTCATGCAATTTCTAATATATTCAAGTTCCTCATCTTTTGTTAAATTAGGAAATTGTATATACTTATGCAATCTGTTGTCATGTAATATTTCATAAAAAGCATCAATGTCACTTTCATTATATCTTCTTAGTATTAACCTATTTGTTTCTATTTTAGGACTTAATATAGCTATCACTCCATTTCAAATTGCTATTTACTAATATAAATTATAACATTACTTTTAATAAAAGTATACAGAAAATAGAAAACAAGAATAAAATTTTCTAAGCTCATTCTTCGCTAAGATTTCTTAGTCGTAGCATTTTAATGCGTACGAATAAGTTATGCTTTAGTAAAATCTAATTCTTCCATAACTATCTTCTAAGGAAACTCACCTTCTTCGTTTCACTACGCATAAGTTATCCGTAAAGTCATTTCATTACTAACGGCTAACTTAACTATCGTGGATGACTTTCCTAAGAATATAGAAAAAAGGAAAGTTTTGGACGCGTCCCAAATCTTTCCTTTTATGAAATTATTTTTCTATTTCTTTTATTAAATCTTTTTTTAAAATTCTTTCATTATTTTTAGGGCCAGTTCCTAAAGCAGATATTGGTATACATGTTTCATATTCTATCCAATTAAAATATTCTCTTAAATATCTATTGAAATAATAATCTTCAAAGTTACCAATTTTACCTTGAAAATCTGATTCTAAATGTTGAAAAAAGTTTAAGTATAAACTAGATGGAGTATTGATTTTGCAATTTGTTTTAAGTTTGTTAATATCTAAATCAAACACTCTTCTTTCCATTTTGGTGACAGTTGTTTGTTCTGATTTGTCAAATATAGTATTTGTAGTATTATCACTGTCAAGCACTGAAAGCTCAATTAATTGTGTTTCATATTTTGATATTCCCTTTGATTTATATATTAACCTTTCTAGTTCTAATGCTTCTAGTAATGTTATAGAATCTAATTTTTTACTTCTATAATTTTCTCCAAATATTTGTTTCAGATATACTTCTGGACAGTGACTAAATAATTTCTTCAATTTATCTGTTGTAACATAACTATCATAGAAATTCACATCTCCACGAAATGGATAACCTCCACACATTGATGCAAGATTAATTTGAGTCCAAGTTAATTCATCACCTTTACCATAACTGCCAGTATAAATTATTTCTCCAGTTTTTGTAACATTGCTTATCCTTATTGGAAAAGGTCTTATAACCATAATTGTTTGTAATAATCTTTCAGGAGATATTCCTGAATCTGCAAGCAATTGAGCTGTAGAAACATTTCTGCTAGTAACATATGGGTAATTTCCACTATGATTTAAATCTAAATCACAACCTTGAGCTCCCTCTAATATTACATATTCATATGGGTTATCCAAATGTTTATATAATCTCTCATTCCATTCATCATTAGAACATACAACAGCATTTTTAAATGTTTTAAAAAACTCTAATTTTTTATCTCTAATTACTTTTTCTTGAGTAACTGCTCCACAGCCTTTAAATGTTGAGCCACTTTTAATATGTTCTTTTTCATATTGCTTGTGTCTTTGAACAATTAGTGGAACCATTTCATGAACATAAATTTTTCTATTTCCTACGTATTTACTAACTTGCTTATATTCCTCTTCAAATACTTCCATGTCAACAGCAGAGCCAGGACCAATAAAAAGTTTGGTATATTCGTTAACTGATGAAACAGGTATATTTCTAAAAATTGTTGGTTCTCCTTTTTCATTTACAAATGTATGTCCTGCATTTGGCATACAATTAGTTACTGCAGCTCCCAATTTTATATTTTTGTCTGTTGCTATTTCACCAACTACCTTTGCTTTACCACAACTACCAGCTGCACCATCTATTACTGCTATCACATTCTTTATCATGCTTTTATCCTCCTAAAATAAGTATCATTTTAAATAGTTGCTAAATTAGATAAAGGTATATAACCAAATTGTAATTTCTGCCAGTGTTTCATCTACTTTCTTCATTTTTATTTGATATTCTAAATATTTTTCATAACCCTTTGCTTATAAATAACTTCATATTTATTTTCCCTCCTATATACATTTGTTTTATAGAAACTTATAACTTTTACTATGCTTGCATTATATCACACTATTATGTTGATTACAACTAAAATAGGAAAGTTTTGGACGCGTCCCAAATCTTTCCAAATTTTTCTAATTCTAGATACCATTAGTTGAGTAAGGAATTTTTCATATCAACTCATGGCTGAATAATAACGTTGCTACTTTTGGTATTTTTCAGGTAACATTGATATATCTCTTATCATATCTCCATTGATTAAACGAATTTTGTTTTTCTCTTCAATCTTTATCCAATTATCTTCTATGGCAACTATTTTTCCTTGTACTCCAAACGATTCATTAAATAATATAATTGTACATACTTTTCCTATAAATTCTTTCATTAATTCTTGTGGCATTTTTCTTTTCCTACCTTTCTTTTTTCTATTCATTATTCCTAAATATAATTTATTTTTTCTTGGTATTATTATACAACAAAATACTATTATAAACCAAATCCACCAATAGCTTATTTTTTTCACCTCCATTTATCATAATAGAAAATTGTAATTTTTATAATACACTATTATATCATTTTCTATTTCTAACCAAATATTATTTCAAAATCATTCCATATCCTAAATTAGCATCTACCCTTTTTACAAAGCCGAACTTTTCATAAAAATGTTCTTTATTCTTAGAAGCTCCTACATATACTTTTAAACTTGGATTCTCTTTTTTAATATCATTTATTTTATCTAATAATTTATTCATTATCATTGTTCCTATTTTTTTAGATTGATATTCTGGAATAACCATGATGTCTTGTATATATAAAAAACAGATTGTATCTCCAATAATTCTTCCATATCCAATTACTTTTTCATTATCATAAACTGTAACAGAATAAAAAGTATTATCTAAAGCCTTTTGTGATATATTTTCATCCCAATGCCCCCACTCTACTTTGTCATATAATAAATTAAATTCTTTTACATTATTATTATTTTCTTTTATACTTATCATTATAATCACCCTATATAAAATTATTGTTGTTATTATACCATTTATTTTTAGAAAAGTATATTGCTTTTATGTAGATTTTTATTTTATGCCAAAAAACTTTTGAGTAAAATTAAAGTTTTGGACGCGTCCCAAATCTTTCCAAATCTTTCTTTTTTAACAAATTTCCATAAACCTATTGCCAAAGTATAAAAGCTATGCTATAATTTATATTATGTTAAGAGTGCGTATAAACTTAAAAGTAAGTGAGCTACGCAGCCAATTGTAAAAGTTGGTACACTTTGAGGTTAAACTCATAAAAGGAGTCTTAAAAGATTTCTTTTATGAGTTTTTTGTATTTGAAAAGGAGGAACCTAAATGAAACAAAAAGACAATTACAAGAGAAATTTAAACTTAATAATGATTGAAACAATATTAACATCAATAGGAGCTGGTTTTTCCGTTCCAATTATAAGTATATTTTGGAACTCAATTGGAATGAATCAAACTGATATTGGTTTTACTCAAATGATGTTTACAGTAGTTGTAGTTTTGTTAGATATTCCTATGGGATATTTAGCTGATAGATTTAATAGAAAATTATTAAATATTATAGGAGATATTGGAGTTGCCTTAACTTTTATATTTTATGCATTTTCTAAAAATATGTATATGGCAATACTTGCTGAGTGTTTACTTGGACTATGTATGTCTATGACAAATGGTGTTGATCAATCTTTTATAAAGTATAATGCTGATAAAATTGACTCATCTGGAAAGTTGTTTAAAAAACTAAATTCTAAAATATATACATATAGATATATTGCTATGTTTCTAGTAATGTTAATAGGGGGGATTATCGCAAAATATAATTTAAGGTTAACTGTAGGAATTTCTTTTTTACCATATTTTATTGGTGGAATTGTAGCTTTCTTTATAAAAGATAATGCTAAAAGGATTGAAACTAAGCACAATAATATACTTAAAGATATGTGCTTTAATGTTAAAGAAATTTTGAAAGATAAAAAAGTACGAAATTATCTTTTAGCTTATGTTATAGGAAGCGAAATTACTCATCCACAAATTTGGGTATTTACACCTTTAATGCTTATGGTAGGTGTTCCTATTGAAGTTGTAAGCTTAGGTTGGATATTTACACAAATATTCCAAATAATAGGTGCAAAAATAGCAGAAAAACTTGTAGAAATTAAAACATCTGTAAAATTTATTGCTATAATAGTTATTTCAGTTTTATGGATGAGCGTATTGATAGTTAATACTAATATTTTTACAATATGGGTATTTCTATTAAATGGTTTAGTAAGAGGACTATTTGCTGGAAGTTTAGTTACACCTCTTCAAGAAAATACAAAAGAAGAACATCAAACAAGTGTAATATCTATAGCATCAACTGGTGCAAAGATATTATATATTCCATTAGTATATATTATTAATTACTTAGGAAATATTAAACTACAATTGGCATTAGTAGGAATGATTGCTATATTTATACCAATTTCATTATATGCTTATAGTAAGCTTAGAAATGGGGAAAATATTGGTAATATATGTACTAAATAGAAAACCGGAAATAAGAATTTGTACGCATTAAAAATGCTACAAATTCTTATTTCCGCCATAATTATCTTCTAAGGAAACTCACCTTCTTCGTTTCACTACGCATAAGTTATCTGTAACTCACTAACGTTCGAACATCTAACTTAACTATCGTGGATGACTTTCCTAAGAATATAAAAAAAGGAAAGATTTGGACGCGTCCCAAATCTTTCCTTTTTTTGTCTTTTATTTTTTCACCATATTTTGAATTATCTGAGTAAGTTCCTCCATCGGAATTGGTGGATAGTACGCTTTGCCTTGGACTATATCACAATCAATTTGTTTTAATATTTGTTCTTTTTCTTTTGTTTCAAAGTCTTCACATATTACTTTTACATTTAAGCTATGTGCCATATCTATAATTCCTTTTGTAATTGATACTGTTCTATTGTCTGATAAATCTTCTGTTAATGTTGATGAAATTTTTAAATAGTCAATTTGAAGTTCTTTTATATCATTAAATGAATATCGAGTTGCTCCAAAGTTATTAAGTAATACCGAAAATCCCTCTTTTCTTAAATTTTCTATTACATTTTTTATTTTTTCATTTCCTTCTGATATTATAATTCCAATATACTTTTCTGGTAATTCATACTTTTCTTTTATTCTTGTTACTTTTTCTACAAAATTTCTTTTTTCTATTGTTTCTTTAGAAAAGTTGCAAAATACATTTACTGGTTCTTGACCTTTTTCTATAATTTTACTTAGCATTTTACAAGTGTTTTCATACATTAGAAAATCTAACTTATCTACAATATTATTATTTTGCAGAATTGATATAAATGTGCTTGGTTTTACTAATCCCATTTGCTGACTTTCCCATCTAGCTAAAGCTTCAATTGCAACTATATTATTATCTTTTAAACTTATTAATGGTTGTAAATATGTCTTAAACTCTTCATTTTCAAATGCTTTTACAATATGCCCTTCTAGTTTTTTATTTTTATTTGTTTTTAGTATTAAGGCTTCTGTACATCTTTTTATTATTTTGCCCTGCTCTTTTGCTTCTTCTCTTGCTTTCATTGCATTATATACACTTTGTGATAAGTTTTTATCTGTTACTTTTAAGTAATAGATTCCTGCATATGCTTCTACTTTATATGGTTTATTATTTTTTAGGCTAAATTGCTTAGTTTCGTCTATTATATTTGATATTCTTTCTACTATATTTTCTTCTAATGCCGAATTAGCAAGTATAACAAAAGAATCTTTATATATTCTTGCATATGATTCATTATTTTTTACATAACCACCTATTACATCTGATACATATTTTAGAATTTCTCCTACTTCTGAATAACCGTATATTTCTTCTATATGTTTTATTTCTATTCCTAAGTTTATTACACAATATGATACTCTATTTTCATCTGTTATCATATTATTAAAGTCTATTTCCATATTTTTATAGTTTCCTCTTTTAGTAATATGGTCAATATATTTAGATTGTTTCGCTTCTTTTTTATATTTTTTATATAAAATAAATAATACTATTCCTATTGTTAATATCGCTATTCTTATACCTAGTAATATGTACTCTTCTATGTTATCTTTATTACTATTTATAAGCTCTTTTGTCATTATTTCTTGCACATCCATTAATTCTAATTTATTTATTGACTTTTTCATAATATTAATTAATGTTTCATCTGATATTTGTGTAAATGCAATATATATTGTCTTATATTCTTTTTCTATTGGTACTTTAACTACTTGTAGTTTTTCTTTCAAATTTAATTGTTCTATATCTGTTTCTTCTAGCACACCAGATACAATTTCTACCTGATTTTCTATTACATAGTTTTGCCAACTCTCGTCTTTATTTATGTATTCAAATTCTATTCCTGAAATTTCTGTTATCTTTTCAAATATACTTGGAACTATTCCAATATATTTATTTTTTTTGCTATTGTATGATTCTATCGGATTTAAATTAGCATTTCCCGCTATGTAAATTTTACTATGACTATTTATATATTCTTTTTCTTCTACAGTAAATTCTTCTGTTTCTTTTGCTAATTTAGCCTGTGGAATTAACATTATCAATGCCCAAAATATAATAAAGCTAATTTTTATTATTTTCCTTTTCATCTTTGCTCCTTCCTATTATGAGTTGATGTGTTGTTTCATTCTTGTAATATCTGACCATTGTAATTTTTTCTTTTTATATCCTATAAATGCTGTCATTCTAGCAATAGACATTATTTGCCTTAATCCTGCTATTTCTATAAAACATAAGCATATTGCTTTTATAATATCTTTAACTTTTAATTTACTGTTTTGTAAATATACTCTTGCTAAAAATATTGTTAATGATAATATTGCTCCAAATGCTGCATATAATAAGAAAAATATAATCATAAACTGTATATCGATTAAGTTTAAAAAGTAGGCACTTATTGTTACTACAATACCTATTATTTCAATTATAGGTGATAATAGTTCATATATTAGGAAATATATGTATGATATAAAACTGATTAATCCAAATTTCATATTTAAAAATAATTCTTTATATTTTGTCATACTTTGGAATAATCCTATATGCCATCTTTTTCTTTGTTTTATTAAATCTTTCAATTTTTCTGGTGCTTGGCTCCAACATATTGCATCTGGTACATATTTTATTGAATATTTCATGTTGTGTAACTTACAAAATACGTGAAGTTTCATAACTAATTCCATATCTTCTCCAACTGTATTTGTATCATATCCTCCAACGTCAATTACTAAATCTCTTTTAAATATTCCAAATGCTCCTGATATTATAAGGTTTCCATTAAATCCGTCTAACATAATTCTTGATGCAAAGAAAGATCTATCATATTCTAATACTTGCATAGATGCTAATAAACTTTTTGGTAATTTATATTCTTTTACTCTCCCATTTTCAAAGTTTACATTGTTTGAAATTCTAATTAAACCTCCACAAGCTACTATATCTTCTTGCTCTAACATTGGCTTTGTTATATTTTTTAATGAGTCATATTGTAGCATTGAGTCTGCATCCATACATATAAAATACGGATATCTAGCTGTGTTAATTCCTAAATTTAAAGAATCTGCTTTTCCTCCATTGTCTTTTCTTACTACTGTTATTGGCACCTTTTCTGCATTTGTTTCATATACAAATTTTTCTCTTTTACATTTTATTTGTCTTTTGATTGGCTTGTACACTCTATGCATTTCAAAGTATTCAATTAGTTCCTTTGCTGTATTGTCAGTTGATCCATCGTCTACAACTATAATTTCATAATTTTCATATTCTATATTTAGTAATGATTTTACAGTATCTATTACTGTTACTTCTTCATTGTGTGCTGGTACTATAATTGAAACTGGGATATCATAATTTGTTGTTAATTTTTCTTTTAGTGGTTGTAATCTTTTTTGTTTATACAATGTTATGGAGCCTATTATTACTGATATGAATAGGAATGTGGAGTAACCTACTAAGTATGCTACGAAAAATATTTCAATTAATTTAAATATTACTTTTGCTATTTCCACAATCATCTATCCTACCTCCGATTCTATATTTTTGTATTTTGTTTTGTAATTTTGCATTTTATATTTTAAAATTCTTCTTGCTAGTTCATCTTCTCCATTATATATATCTGCTAGTTCATAATAGCTTGTACTAATTGCACTTAAGCTCTCTGATGCCGCTTCTTTTATTTCCCAATCAGTTCTCTTCATTAGCATTTTAAGAGCTTCTTTAGTAGCTTGATTGTTATACTTTTTAAGTGCTTTTGCAGATTCTATTATTATTTTTTGATTTCTTATACCTTTTTCTTTAGTAAATTCAATTAAAAGCTTTTGCGCTAACTCATAATAGTTTTCTCCAAAATATTTTATTATTTCTATTTTTACTTCTTCCTCTGTTTCTTCTTTTATTGCAGTTTTATAAAATTCTTCTTTATAATCTAATTTTAATTTATTTGCATATCTAACAATCGCTATTTTTATTTGTGTATTTAACTTTTCAAATTCCTTCCATAGCCTATTTCCTAGTTCTTCTGAATTTCCTTTAAATTGTATTAATCCTTTAAATATAACATCTGGATAATAATAGTATTCTAGTTTATTTAATATTTTTAATGCTTCTATAATATAGGTTATATTACTCGAATTTATAATTGCTTTAAAACTGTTGTCTCTACAATATATGGAATCTTCTTTTAAAAATTGATACATTGTATTTACTAATATGCTTGATTTCGTATTTTCCATTATCCTATATTTGTCAATTATGTAAGCAAAATATGCTTTTTTTATTCCATCTGATTTTTCATAATAAATAGCTAGGTCATTAAATATTATTTGTATTTCTTTTATATATTTTGCTACTGTATCTTCTGCTTGTAAATCTAAAGCATATTCAAATATTAATAAATTGTATGTTCTTTTTAATTTTTTGTATAAATATTGTTTATGTCTTATACTTACTTTAAGCCCATTTTCAACTAGATTTAGTTGTGCATTTATTTTTTTTATAATAGCATTTTTACTTTTGTTTTTGCTTTTTTCGGTTGAGCTTGTAAATATCATATATATGATATTAAATACCATCATACATGCACATAGTGTCATGTATATGTATATTAAGTATTCTATTTTAAACATAATATCCCCTCTTTACTTTTTAGTCCACATGTCTTTTACCATATAATACGATTTTTTTAATCTTTCATGATAGGTAACATTTCTTCCCCATCCTACTAATTCTTTTGCTTGCATTGGTATTCTTTGTTCTTTTTCTGCTTCTTCTCCAATTCCAATATACATTTTATCAATTTGTATTTCTTCTACTCCATATTTTTCGTAATAGTCATCATGTATTTTCATTTCTGATGGGTTTGAGAAATTTAGTAATTGCCATGGTATTTTTATTTCTATATTATCCCCATTAATACAAAAATCTGCTAATGAATTGAAGTCTTCTGCCTCTGGATTTGCATTTCCATAGGTTAATTTTCCAGTTTCATATACATCTGCTCTGGCCTCTTTATTTCCTGTTTCTAATGGTGTTGCTGTTTGTAATAGTAGATTTATTTCTTTAAATATACTTGTATGTTTATCTGGTATTTCTATATATGCACTTATTCCATTTACTTCTCTATTAGACATTGCTCTTAGTATTTCATATCTTTCTTGTACTAGCACTCTACTATTTTCTTTTCCATTAATAACAATAATAAAATCTGCTTCATTTTCAAATTTCAAATCATATTTTTTGCAATATGTACTTCCTGTTTTTTGAGTAGTATCTATTGGTATATATAATTTTTCATTTTCGTTATAATCTTTCTTATTTACTAATAAATATATAAACTTTTCGTCATATTTCATAGAAATTGTTTTATTTTTATTTGTAGAAACAATATCTTCTTGTTTCCATTCTTCTATGTTTCCATCTACGTAGCATATGCTTTTTTCTTTTCCTGGATCAAACGATAATAAACCAAAGTATTGTTCATTTGTTTGATAGTCACTCCAATATGGAGTCTTTAATAAGTCGACTGCATTCATAGTATTCCATGTACGTTTAAACCATTCATCTTGCCAGGTAAAAATTACACTTCCAGCACATCCCGCACTTCTTATATCATTATAACATTTTACTATTGCTTGTCCTTGCTGTGTTTCTGACATTCCTCCTTGATTTCTTCCTGTATTTTTATCTTTTTGTGCCATTCCTCTTGAAGATGGTACTCCAAATTCTGATACAATTACTGGAATTGAATGATGTTCTACTATTTTCTTTAAGTATGCTTTATATGTATTAATTTCTCCATTTGCCTCTTTATATTTATTTATATCTCCTTCATAACTTAAATAGTCTGGGAAATATGGGTATATATGATATGAAGCAAATGTTCCTGATATCACATTTTCTGTTAATTTTATATGTTCTACATTTACTTTTGCAATCTTGTAAAAATAATTTGTTACAGCATCACTATATTCAAATGGGTCTGTTGTAGGCCAATTTGAGAATGCTACTAGTCTTTGTGTTTTATATTTCTTTGTTTCATATTCTATAATTTTATCTCCCACTTGTGCTAGCATTGCTTCAAAAGGAGTCGCTTCTTCAGTTGTATACATATATTTCCCTGTATATACGTTTTTTTCTGGATATTTATGGTCTGTATATGCTACTGTAACATCTTCCCACTCTAGACCTAATATGTATCCTATTGTCCATTTAGATATGTCTTTATTGTAATTTCCATTTCCATATTCGCTATTTTCTGAAACTTTTCTTTTTCCATGAATAATATCTACTAATATCTTAGAGTCAGATAGCATATTTCCTAGAAATTCATTGTCATATGCATCTCTATAAGAAAATTGGATATAGTCATTTACCCATAACCCATGTATTAAGTATAATGGTGTTTCATTATCTTTATTGTATTCATAAAATGCATTATAAAAATTTTCATTTAGAATTGTGTATACTCTTATGGTATTGGCTCCCATTTCTTGTATTTGCTTAAACCATCTTTTATATGTTTGTTTATCAATTGAGTAATCTGTTGCAAATTTACCTGGCATTCCTATACCTAGGTCTACTCCTTTTATTTCAAATTCCTCATATTCATTGTCTTCTTTTATTAGTATTTTTTTATCTTTTGACTTAATAAAAGTAGTTGGTTCTTTTCCTATATTAAAATCGATAAAAAGGCCTAATCTATAAAAGCAAATATCATATATTATAAATATTACAATAATCATTAATACTATAGTTATAAACTTTTTCATTTTTACTCCCTTTTTTAATGTATATATTTTTTTATTGTTGATGCATGGCTAAATTGGTGTAATTCTTCTATATGTTCATCTAACCAATTACCTCTTTTTATAATAAAGTTTTTCAATTGTTCAACTGCTTCTTCATAAGAGCCTATTTTTCTTCCTTGTTCTAACATATCGTTTTCTGCTTCAAAGGTATATCCCCAAACTGAAAAGTTTCTATTTTTTGCATCCCCTATATAATTTATTGTTTCATCTATATAATTTAATAAATATTCTTCACTTAGGTACGTTCTTCTTAATTCTCTATACCTTTTTATAATTTTATTTACAAATTTTTCGTCTTTTAGCAACATTTTGTACCATAAATCTTCATTAAAATCAAAGTCATAGTCCATCATCGTTCTTTGTACATAATTATCACAAGCTGAATTGAAGTCCCAAATACACATTTTTAGTTTTCCTCTTTTATCTTTATAAATATAAGTTGATAAATTCATTGCATCATAGTTTTGTGTAAATTCATTTATAATAAAATAATCTACAAATGATTGTACATCAATATATTTTTCATATCCTTCTGATTCGCTATTAAAATCAAATGAATATAAAGCTTTTTCAAATTTGCTTATATCATCCTCAATATATTTGTTTATACCTTGTGTATGTTCACTAACTTTAGGATATATGATATCAATTGATTGCTTTTCACCAATTATTTTCATATACTTCGTGAAATTGTTCAAATTTTTGTATTGTTTGGAATTTACTCTTTCTAATCTTATTATATAGCTAGTATATTTGTTCTTTTTGCCTGTTTTACTTATTTTTATTCTTTCTTTTCCCACTGAAATACTATCCATCATTACATATAGGCCTTTATATTCTCCATCTATAAAGACTTCACAAAATCTAACATTAGGAGCATATTCCATTATTTCTGCACCTATGTTATACCACATATAATTTCTGATTAAAGTCTTATCTAGAAATGGGCCATGTAAAACCCATTCATCATGTTCTCCCATTCCCATTACACTTTGCTTATTTTTATTTTCATCTTCATTTATGAATTTTAACAAATAGTTCTTTTTGTCAAATTTTCTTGATGTTGCTCCTCTTATTCTTGTTACAGCTAATGTTTCTAACATTGGACAATCTGTTAGGTAATTATTTTTTGTTTCATTATCATAGATTTGTATTTTTGTTTTTATTGTGCTATCTTCTTTTTCTTCTCCTGGTATTTCTTGTCCATCTGTATTAATTGTTACAATTGGCAAATGGGTATTGAATTGTTCCCCTTCTTCTGTCTTAACTTCTTTGGTATTTGCTAAATGCTGATGGATTCTTTCTTTACTACTCACATTTACAGATTTTGCTATTACTACTAATATGATTAATATTATACATGTTCCAATGCATATAAATTTATTTTTCATTTTTTAATTCATTCCTTCCTTAAGTCATAAATTCGGTTAGGAAAGAATTAAATTGTAATTATTTTTTTATCTTACCTACCCACTTATTTCATCACTTTGTGTAACTATATTTACATATTCTACTGCACCTAATTCATATAATAATTCTGTAATATCTTTTTCTCTTTTATTTACTGAATTGTATACTTTGCTTGATAATTCATAAATAAGCTCAGTGCTATTTTCGGTTGTATTTTTAACTTTCAAAATTGCTTTTCTATTAAAATATGAAAATACTATTGATTCTATTTTTCTATCTATTGATTTATCTGCTCTAATAATTAATAAAATTCTATTGTCATTTTTTACTCTTCCTAATAAAATTGTAATAACGAATACTACAATGCTTCCTATAAGTGCTACTGTATAGTCTCCAACTCCACAACAAATACCTACTATTATTGCCCAAAATATGTATACAGTATCTCTTGAATCTTTTATTGCTGTTCTAAAACGAACTATTGATAGTGCACCTACCATACCTAATGATAATGCTAGGTTATTTCCTATAACTGTCATTACTGTTCCTGTAAGTACTGATAAAATTACTAGTGAGCTATTAAATTTTTTGCTATAAATTGTTCCTGTGTGTGATAATTTGTATGATATAAATATTGCTAGTCCTAATACTAAAGACATTACTATTTGCATTATCATTTGCTCTGTTGATAATTGACTTCCTTTTTCTAAAATACTAAATAAATTTTCTTTCATTTTCTTCCTCCTATTTTTATATGTATAAATAATTTAAACTAATTGTTCTTGCTAAGCAGTATTTACTTACTGATAGCTCACTTTTATTTACATTATCAAGTATATCTTTTATATAACTTAATAAAAATCCATTATATTTTACTTCTAAAATTGTATTATCTTTATTAAAGACTGGATACATATTTAAATTTTCCGAAAATATATCAAATGAACTTTCTGTTGCTATTACATTTGTATCAAATGTAATTCTAATATTGTTTTCTTTTGCTATAAATGCCTTTCTATTATATTGTACAACTGCTTTTGGTCTATAAAGATACATATTCATAATTCCATAACATTCTTTTGCAAATTCCTCTTTATATTTGAGTAATGCCGAGTAATTGCCTTTAATTATTTCAAGTGCATCTTCTTTTTTTAATGTTAACGACCTCTTTTGCTGATTATTTCCTTCTTTTTGTTTTATTTCTAATACTGCAAAATCATCTTTTGGATTATACACTCTAAGTCTTATTTTTCTTCTTAATTCTATTCCATCTTCTTTATCTTGAAAATCTTTATTATATAGTGTATCAAAGTATAATGACCTAACTATGTAACCATTTTTACCATTATGTTCGTCTGGCGTAAGAATTTGTTCCAAACAATTATTTAATCGATATCTATCTGTTGTTCCTATCAAAAATTTTTTTTCCTGTCTTATTACAGTTTTCATTTTTGCTCCTTTCTGCCAACTATTTATCTTATTATTTAAATGTAATATCAATTGCTTTTTCTGCAGTTAATCGTATTTTACAATCTATTTCATTTAATACTTCTAATATAGCTTGAGCTGGTTTTTCTCCTGTTATAATTGCTATTTCAGGCATTGTCTTTTTTATTAGCTCTATTGATTGTTCGTTTTTTCTTCCATGATGTGGAATTTTTAATAAATTAACTTTTTCTAAATCTTCTAATATATCTTTAGTTCTTTCTGCTTCTATATCCCCAGTATATAGTGCCTTGTATCCATTAAATTCTAATAATGTTATAAGTGAATTATTGTTAGATTCGTTATAGATTTTTTTAGGTGGATATATACTTATTTTTAATTTATCAATTTCAATATTATATTGCTCTTTTACTATGATATTTTCTATTTCTTTCTCTAAAATTATTTTGCTTACTTCTTCTTGTTTTTTTGAGTTTTTATCATAATCTGTTTGAAATACTTTTTCAACTGGATAATTTTCAATTATATATTTTGAATTTCCTATATGGTCTTTATCTGGATGTGTTAGAATTAAATAATTAATTTTTTCTATTTTTAACTTTTTAATTGCTGCTCTAATTATCTTTTTGTCTTTTTCTTCCCCAGTGTCTATCATTATTGTTATATCTTTATATTTTACAATACTTGCATCTGCATCTTTTATTGGCAAAAAATATAATCTTAATTCAGCATTTTTGCTTGATTTCAAAAAATTAGATAGAGTTATTATTGTAATAGTACCTATAAAACAACAAAATAATACTTTATTCAAAATATTTCTCATTTTTTCTACACTCCTAATTTATTATTTTACCATATTATGTATAATTGTGTCAATATAAATCGATGAAGAAACAGGGGCATTTCATAAAATATTACAAAATTGTAATATAGCTACAAAGGTTTTGGATGAAAGATTTGGGACGTGTTCAAAACTTTACTAATCAATAATTTAATTTTTGAATCAAAAAAGGAAAGATTTGGACGCGTCCCAAATCTTTCCTAAATCTTTCTCTTTTAAAAATTCAATATTTGATTTTTCTTTTTTTCTTCTGTTCTAGCTTCTATTTCAATTTTCTGTTTTTGTTTTTTCTCTTCTTGTTTCCTTTTATATTCTTCATATTTATCTATCTTTTGCTTTCTTGTATTTTTACCTTGTTCTTCCTCTTCTTGCTCATCTTCTTTTATATATTCATTATTATACTGCGCTATATTATGAATTCCTTTTTTGTATATTCCTTCTATGTAATTTTTTGTTTTTTGATTGCTTAACTTTTCGTCTATGTAATATTCTTCTACCATTTTTCTATCTTTTTTTGAAAGTCTTTCTATAGGGAAGTCTAAATGTTTACATTTCCATATTATATGTCTGTCATAACTTGTATATTTTGAGCCAATCAAGTCTTCATAAGAATATTCTACATTGAATTTTAAGTTTTGTATCGTTATAGTTAAGTTCGTCCACATTTTTTCTTCCTTGCTTTCTTTAAATGCTTCTCTTAATTCACTTATTATACCATATAGTTTATCTACTAACTTCATATATTCTTTTTCGTCTATATTGAATTTATTTGGTATTTCATATACATTTATAGGATTTTTCTTAAGCAAGCCTGTTGGGTAATAGTAAAAAAACATTTCTCCTGTTTGCAAGTTATTTACTTGTTCCATTATTGAGGCATATAGGCATATTTTTTCCCATTTTTCTGGTATCATATAAAATAATTGCTTTTGTATTTTTGCGTATATTGTTCTTAGTTTATTTGTGCTTAGCATATTTTTGTTTTCACCTCATCTATATTTTTTAAATACTCATTTACTTGCTTTCTATTTTTTAATATTATAACTTTTACTCCATTTTCTTCTTTAATCATTCTATAATAATCTTTTCTATTTTTAGTATTAAATGACCAAATACTATTAATAAATTTAAGTCCCTTTAAATTAAACTTTTCTATGCATTCTCCTCCCATATCTGGTCTACTCTTATTATGTGATTGTATAAGTCTTTTTATTGCATTTAATACACATACAAAACTTGGAAAATCAAGATAAATAACTGTATCACAATATTTTAATCGTTTTGGCAATGTTCTTTTTATATTTCCTTCTATTATCCATTCATCTTTTTTTAATTCTTTTTCTAATAGTTGATCAAATTCTTCATCTGTCGCATGTGTCCAATTATCTCTCCAATAAAGTTTATCTAAATGAATTAATGGTAAATTAAGCTTCTCTGATAACTTCCTTGCCATTGTCGTTTTGCCACTAGCATTACATCCTATTATAAGTATACGTTTCATTATTGCTTTTTTATCTCCTTATATAAATTTCATTTATTATATTACTTCTTTAAAAATTTTTCAATAAAAATTTAAATTTCTATTGGTTTTTTTATGTAAATATAGCAAAATGTATTTATATCATTTAGAGAAAGGAGAAATTACATGCGGAATAGACTCCGATACTATGTAATTGATAGGTGTACCTATCGCCCCTAAAGACATACTGGTGTGGCGCACACTAAAGCAGGTACTTGCTTTTTTCATTTTTATTTATTATTTTTATTTTTTGCTATTGTAATTACTAAAAAAGGGCATAATTCGGTAAATTCTCTTTGCTATTCTTTTTAAAATTGATTTTTCCTATTTAATGAAGAACGGATCGCCCTAAGTGCGACCCCTAAAACATTGAAACAGTATAGTTTGTTATTTTAAAACCACAAGGCACGGTACCCCGTGCCCCTACATATAACTATTCATTATTCACTATTCACCATTCATTATTCACTAACTATTATGCTTTCTCCTGTCATTTCTTGTGGTTTTTCTAGTCCCATTATTTCAAGCATTGTTGGTGCTAAATCTGCTAATTTTCCTTCTTTTAATTTTGCATTTTCCATTCCTACTAATATTAGTGGTACTGGGTTTGTTGTGTGGGCGGTGTGTGGTTCTCCTGTTTTGTAGTCTACCATTTGCTCTGCATTTCCATGGTCTGCTGTTATTAGTAGTACTCCTTCCTCATCATTTACTGCTTCTACAACTTTTCCGTACACTTTCGTCTACTGTCTCTATTGCTTTTATTGCTGCTTCTAAGCTTCCTGTGTGCCCTACCATGTCTGGGTTTGCATAGTTTAGTATTATACAGTCATATTTTTTAGACTTTATTGCTTCTACTACTTTTTGCGTTACTTCAGGTGCACTCATTTCTGGCTTTTGATCATATGTTTCTACTTTTGGTGAAGGTACTAGTATTCTATCTTCTCCTTCATACCTCTTTTCTTCTCCCCCATTAAAGAAGAAGGTTACATGTGCATATTTTTCTGTTTCTGCTATTCTTAATTGTGTTAATCCTTGTTTTGATATATATTCTCCAAATGTATTTTTTAGTTCTTCTTTTTTGAAGGCTATGTGTACATTTGGCATTGTTTCATCATAGCTTGTCATACATACATAGTACAAGTCCAAGTCTTTTTTTGTTTCAAATTCATTAAAGTCTTTATCAACTAGTGTTCTTGTTATTTCTCTGGCTCTATCTGGTCTAAAGTTGAAGAATATAACTGAGTCGTGTTTTCCTATTGTTGCTACTGGTTCTTCTCCATTTGTAATAATTGTTGGAAGTATGAATTCATCAAATATTTCTTTTTGGTATGAGTCTTCTACTGCTGATATGCTTGATACCGCTTTTTCTCCTTCACCTTCTACTAGAGCTTTATATGCTTTTTCTATTCTTTCCCATCTTTTATCTCTATCCATTGCATAGAATCTTCCTGATATACTTGCTATTTTTCCAATTCCTTTTTCTTTCATCTTTTCTTCTAGTTCTGATACATAACTTTCTCCTGATGCAGGTGGAGTGTCTCTTCCATCCATAAAACAGTGTACATATACATCTTCGAAATCTTTTCTTTTTGCAAGTTCTAATAGTCCAAATATATGGCGAATATGGCTATGAACACCTCCATCAGATAATAATCCCATTATATGAAGTTTTGAGCCATATTTTTTACAGTTTTCTATTGCATTAATAAATTCTGGGTTACTAAAAAAATCTCCATCTTCTATTGATTTTGTAATTCTTGTTAGTTCTTGGTAAACGACTCTTCCTGCCCCTATATTTGTATGCCCAACTTCTGAGTTTCCCATTTGCCCATCTGGAAGACCTACATTTAGACCACTTGTGTACATATTTGTTGTTGGACATGTTTTCATTAGTCTATCTATATTTGGAGTATTTGCAAGTTTTACAGCGTTTGCATTTTCGTTTTCGTTTTCTCCAAAACCGTCTAGTATCATTAGCATTGTTAATTTGTTTTTCATTTTGTTTTACCTCCTGATTTGAGGTTGGAAGTTGCTATTAGAGGTGGGATGTTCGAGGTTAGAGGTTGGATTTTAAGTAAATTCTTCGAAGACTAGGTCACGAAAAAGGCGGCGACCCCTACAATATTTCCAACTTCTAACTTCTAACTTCTAACTTCCATTTTCAACTTCTAACTTCCATTTTTAGTTATAATTATTATTACGTTTTATTCTATTTATTTTTCTTTAGTGTTTTATTATAGCTCTATTTCTTCTACTTGTTTTGTTCTAAAATTCTCTATGTTCTTTTTTATTCCATTTATTACTGGTGATATTTCGTTTAGGTTGTTTTGTGTTGTTATTTCTTCACTTTGATACTTTTCTTGCATTTCTTGTAAATTTTGAATTCTCGCTATTCTTGCTATTCTTTGTCTAAATTCTTTTTCTCGTTCTCCCATTTTTTTATTCCTTTCTATGTGTATGTCAGAATTTTTTTAGGTAATTTCTTCGAAGTGCAGGGTGCTTGGACTAACGCATAACTTATCTGTAACTCGCTTTGCTCGAACAGCTAAGAAATAATCGCCTCCACATTATAAATGTTAAGTTTTTACTATGGGCTTCCGATTGGGGACAGTTCCTAATCTATCCAGATTATTTTTGTGTACACCTTATGGTTCTTCTCTATCTTGTTTCCGATTAGGAACCGTCCCCAATCTACCTTATCTACCTTATCTATTACTCTGCTGACATTATGATATTTTTGAATTCTTCTACTTTTAGGCTTGCTCCGCCTACTAGTGCTCCGTCTATGTCTGAGGTTTCGAATAGTTCTTTTGCGTTTGAGGCTTTTACACTTCCTCCATATAGTATAGCTACCTTATTTGCTACTTCTTCTCCATATATTTTTTCTATTTCTTTTCTAATTTCTTTTATAGAATTATTTGCGTCTTCTGATGTTGCTGTTTTTCCTGTTCCTATTGCCCATATTGGCTCATATGCTATTATTGTATTTTTTACTTGTTCCGCGTTTAAACCTCCTAGTGCAAGTTTAGTTTGATTTGTTATTATTTCATTTGTTTTGCCTAGCTCTTTTTGTTCTAAAGTTTCTCCTACACATACTATTGGCTTTAAGTTATAGTTAAAAGCTGATTTTACTTTTTTGTTTACAGTTTCATCTGTTTCTGCAAAATACGCCCTTCTTTCTGAATGACCTATTATAACATATTCTACATTTATGACCTCAAGCATTTTTCCTGAAACTTCACCTGTGTACGCTCCTGTTTCTTCCCAGTGCATATTTTGTGCACCTATTTTTATGTTTGTTTTTTGGGCTGTTAGTAGTGAATAGAAAAGGTCTGTGTATGGTACACATAGTACTATTTCACTTTTAACTCCTCTTATAACTTCTGAAAGTCTTGTTATAAAGTCCATTGCTTCATTTGGAAGCATATTCATTTTCCAGTTTCCTGCAATTATCTTCCTTCTTCCCATTGCTTTCTTTTCAATTCCTCTCTATCGTTTAATTTTTCTTGAACAGTTTTAAAAACTTCTTCTAGTTCTTCTGTATATATTGACCTCATAAAATCACTATATTTTTGAACATTTCTTAATATATTCAAATTTTTTACATATTGTGCATTTTCCATTTCTGGCTCTTCTACATTTTTAAGTCTATTATTTATTTCTTCTTCTGATAAATCTATTTGTATAAGGTACATATGTGTTGTTGTATTGTTTAATTTTTCGTGTGGAGTTATTATATCTCCTACTCTCTCTA
Source organism: Clostridia bacterium (assembly GCA_022791325.1). GTDB lineage: Bacteria > Bacillota > Clostridia > TANB77 > CAG-508 > UMGS1663. Next base: position 9,954 of record JAAVYV010000060.1, on the reverse strand, counting down.
TATTTTTAATTTCTCCTTGTTTAACTCCTATCTCTTCTGCTATTTCCCTATACATAGTTTGAGTTGGAACTTCTCCTTCTTTCATGTGCCCTGAGCATAAATCATATTTTCCTGGGTCTAGCTTTAAGTCTTTTCTTCTTTTTAATAGTAACACATTTCCTTCATTATTTGTTATTATTGCTGATACAAATTCTAATTTATCTTTATTCATTTTTAACATCCTCTTTTTATTTTCTTTTTGCTTTTAGGTTTTCGCTATGCTTCCGATTGGGGACAGTTCCTAATCTATCCAGATTATCTTTGTTTGTGCCTTTTTGAACTTTTCTATCTTGTTTCCGATTAGGAACCGTCCCCAATCTACCATTATGTCTAATACAAATTCTAATTTAGTAGTTACAATACTTTTTCATAATATTCAACTTCTATAATAGTTCCATCTGGATACGTTTCATTGCTATTCTTAATACACTTTGTAAAACCATAATGACTATAAATCAATTTATTCTTTTCTTCCGTTGGTTCAATACCTAAAGTAGCATATTCATATCCTTTATTTTTTAAATCATTTATCATATATTTAAATAATTTACTAAAATATCCTTTTCCTTGATATTCTTTATTTGTTCTAAAAGCAGATAAATATACACGATTGTTATCAACTAAACCCTTACTATTTTGAACAGTATTTGCCGTCAAGTGTACTGTTGCTTCACAAATAATTTTTCCATTTAATATTCCATAATAAGGTATAATATAGCCATCTATAAAATTCTTTATATTTTTTTCTTTCCATATTATCCAATTTTGTTTATCATCTATTGCTTTATCTATTTCATAGTTCCATTTTTCTTCCATTTCTTCAATAGAAGCAATTTGGCAAATAAAATTTTCCATTATATTCCACCTCTACAAATTACTATTTAGTAGCAAGAATTATATTCCAATATTTACTACTTATCATTTAGTGCTTCTATTCCTGGTAATTTTTTTCCTTCTAAGAATTCTAGACTTGCTCCTCCTCCTGTTGATATATGTGTCATTTTATCTGCTAAACCTATTTTTTCTACTGCTGCTGCGGAGTCTCCTCCTCCTATTATTGTTATTGCCTCATTTAAGTTTGCTAAACATTTTGCTATTTCATTTGTTCCATTTGCAAATTTTTCGTATTCGAATAGTCCAAGTGGTCCATTCCATATAATTGTTTTTGCATTTTTTAATTCTTTTTCAAATAGTTCTACTGTTTTTGGTCCTATATCTAGCCCTTCCCATCCTTCTGGTATTTCACTTGACTCTACTACTTTAGTATTTGCGTCTGGGCTAAATTCATCTGCTACTATATTATCTATTGGTAATAGTAGTTTTACGTTTTTCTCTTCTGCTTTTTTTATTAAGCTTTGTGCTAGTTCTAGTTTATCTTCTTCACATATAGATTTTCCCACATTATACCCCATAGATTTAAAGAATGTGTATGCCATTCCTCCACCTATTATTAATGTATCGACTTTTTCTAGTAAGCTATCTATTACACCTATTTTGTCTGAAACTTTTTTTCCTCCTAGTATTGCTACAAATGGTCTTTGTGGATTTTCTAGTGCATTTCCTAAAAATTCTAATTCCTTTTCTATTAAAAACCCTGAAACTGCTGGTAAGAAGTTTGCTACTCCTGTTGTTGAACTATGTGCTCTATGAGCTGTTCCAAATGCATCATTTACATATATTTCTGCAAGGCTTGCTAATTTTTTTGATAGCTCTTCATCATTTTTTTCTTCTCCTGCTTCAAACCTTACATTTTCTAAAAGTACTATTTCTCCTTCTTCCATATTATTAGTTAATGTTATGGCACTTTGACCTACTACATCTTCTGCTAATTTTACTTGTACATTTAATAATTTTGAAAGTTCTTCTGCTACTGGCTTTAGTGAAAATTCTTTTTTAAATTCTCCCTTTGGTCTTCCTAAATGCGAACAAAGTATTATTTTGCATTCCATTTCTAATAAATATTTTATAGTAGGAAGTGCTGCTACTATTCTTCTATTGTCTGATATTTTTCCTTCTTCATCAAAAGGAACGTTGAAGTCACATCTTACAAGTACTTTTTTATTTTTTAAATCTATATCCCTGATAGTTTTTTTATTCATTAAAAACCTCCAAATGTTTTTATATTTTTTTAAATATGTAGGGGCGATTATCAATCGCCCGCTCTTCGAAGAATTTACTAAATTTTTTAGGGTATTTTCTCTGTAGCGCGGGCGATTGCTAATCGCCCCTACATCTAATTTAATTATTCACTATTCATTCTTCACTATTCACTGTGAGCGAAGCGAGCACTCTAGTCTCTACTTGCCATATATACTGCTAAGTCAACTAATTTATTTGAATATCCCCATTCATTATCATACCAAGCTACTAATTTTACAAATGTGTCTGTTAATTGTATACCTGCTGTTGCGTCAAATATTGATGTGTGTTCATCGTTTATGAAGTCTGATGATACCACTGCGTCTTCTGTATATTCAATTATTCCTTTCATCTCGTTTTCTGATGCTTTTTTCATAACTGTGCATATTTCTTCCATTGTAGCTGGTTTTGCTAAGTTACATGTTAAGTCTACTACTGAAACGTCTACTGTTGGTACTCTAAATGCCATACCTGTTAATTTTCCATTTAATTCTGGTATAACTTTTCCTACTGCTTTTGCAGCTCCTGTTGATGATGGTATAATATTGGCAGCTGCTGCTCTACCACCTCTCCAGTCTTTTTTAGATGCTCCATCTACTGTTTTTTGTGTTGCTGTTGTTGAATGTACTGTTGTCATTAATCCATCTACTATACCAAAGTTATCGTTTATTACTTTTGCTAAAGGTGCTAAACAGTTTGTTGTACATGATGCATTTGATACTATGTTCATGCTTGGGTCATATTTTTCATTATTTACTCCCATAACAAACATTGGTGCATCTTTTGATGGTGCACTTATTATTACTTTTTTAGCTCCACCTTTTATATGAGCTTCTGCTTTTTCCATAGTTGTAAATACTCCTGAGCATTCTAATACATAGTCTACTCCATCTTTTCCCCATGGAATGTTTGCTGGGTCCATTTCATTATATACTTTTATTTCTTTTCCATTTACTACTAATGTATTTTCTTTTGAAGATACCTCTCCTTCAAATTTTCCGTGTATTGTATCATATTTAACCATGTATGCCATGTAGTCTGCTGTAATAAATGGGTCATTTATTGCCACTACCTCTACTTCTTCCTTTTTTAAAGCTGCTTGGAATGCTAAATTTCCAATTCTTCCAAAACCATTAATTCCTATTTTTACTGACATAAAAAATTCCTCCTTTAACTTTTGTCAGGGATACATATATTACCTTTTTATAACATTTATTTATAAGAAGTATATTCTTTCCTTATAAATATGTTCTAAAAATAGTAAAATGTTCTCCACTTTTCGTTTTTTATATTATTTACTAACATTGTTATTTTATACCAAGTGACCTTAGTTTTCAAGTGTTTATAAATATTATTTTAGGAAGATTTTCATTTTTTTGAAATTTTTGTTAAAAAAGTATTGCATTATGTAAATTTTTGTGTTATAATAAGTTTAGTTCTGAACAAGAACACCGTAACTTGAAAATTTCATAGGAGGTACACAGCATGAAAAGAAGACCCAATAACAGCAAAGAGAAAAAAATCGCTTGATGTAGCAGCGCCGCATAGTCGGCAGATCGGTGGGCAGAGTGCCCGAAAAATGTAAATCCGTATTTTTAAACTATACTTGAAAAAGGAGGAGTATTTTATGCGGTATACAACAGGATTTGTTTAGTTACAACATATAGCTAATCTAAAAATAATTATCGCGTCCCACAGGAGGGAAACCACAGGAGGGAAAAACATGCGACATACGAGTGGCTTTGTTTAGTTAAAACTAAACTACAACAAAAAACAAATTGATCTGGCGCCAAACACAGTGCGCGCAAGCAGCGGAGGTATTCCGGCATGATCATCATTTTCAATTCTGGTTTTACTTAGTACTTTTAAGTGAACCTCCCAAAAACTGAATAATGAAATTTGAAATTTCGCGCCCTTTTATTAAAGGGCGCGATTTTCTTTTTGTTTTCTATTTACTTTTTTATTAATTTTATAGTATAATAATAGTATATAGTATTTATACTATTACTCAAAAGAAAATTATAAAGGACGTGGTTTCTATGAGAAATGGAATTTTAGATGTTCCTGATAAATTAGAAAACAGTGTTAAGACTACAACTTTTCAAGTTGAAGGAATTACAAATAATAATAATCTAAAAACAAATATTAATCAAAATATTGAACATGACTTAAATAATAATATTGATACATCTACTAATTGCTTAGCTTTAACTGTTAGAGAAAATTATCAAATTGTTGCTGTTAAGAACCTTTTTAAAAAAAGTTTTAGAATTTCTTGGAAGATTGTTCTAAGTACAGTTACTATTAATTTTTTAAATATGTTTTTATAAAAAGGTAATTAAACTTTATAAAATTTAATTACCTTTTATTATATAAAAAATCATTTCATTATATTTCTTAACTATACACAAGTACTTCTTCTAATAAAGAACCTTTTATACTACCAGTTGTTACAATATCTACCTCTTTATTTAACATTTCTTGTAATGCAAATTTGACTTCTAATATAAAAAAACTTCTGCCACATCTTATGTTTTTACAATAATATCTATATCACCATCTTCATTTTGTTTTTTATTTACATATAAACCAAATATCCATCCATATGTCAAATTATATTTTTTGCAACCAGCTCAATTTTTTTACTATTTTTTTCTAGTTGGCTCATTTTTAAGCTCCTTATCTTAATATTTTCTTACAAAGTTCTTTTATTTTATTAAATATTTGCACTATTATATTGTCTGAAATAACTGTTAGTGCTAAGTCATTTTTTCTTTTTATTTCGTTTTCCTTTTCTTTTAGTTTTTCTTCTTTAGTTTTATAATATCCTTCATAATATTCTAAAAAATATTCTTGGCTGTCATTAGTGTAAAAGCCTATTAGTTCCTTATAATTTTGTAGTTTATTTTTATATGTTTTTATATCTGAAAGATTTTGTATTCTATTATATAACCTATCAAAGTACATTGTAAATATGCTCATTTGTGAGTCCATATATAATCTTCTTATTTGCGCTTCTTTTTCATATATTCTATTTAAGTCTTTATTTATCTCTTCCATATTTCCATCATTTGTATTATTTTTTAAACTTCTTTTTATTCCTATTATTTCTTCTGAGGCATATAGCATCTCATCTAGGTTGTTTTGTATATTTACGTAGCTACTTTCACCTATTTCTTCTATTCCTTCTATTAGAAATTCATCTGTTGAATTTAATGTACTTTTTACTAGTGTTTTTTCATTTGATATAAACAATAGTTGCAATAATATATTACATATTAATGGGTAACTATTTGGGCTGTATGTGTTTGCTTTTATTCCATATGCTTCTACATATTTTATTTGTTCTTCAAATATCTTTTGTGTTATATATAGTATTGAAGCTTCATTTAATGCCATAGCATATACTTTATAATCTGAAAATATACATTGTCCTAGTTGCTTTATATTTCCTTTCTTATCTCTTATGTCTTGCATTGTATGAATACATTCATATAATAATTCTTTTGATATATTATTTAAGTCCTCTTCATCACTTATGAATAAAGTATCTTCTTCATAGGAGTATATAGCTCTGGTCATGCCTTCTGGTATTATTGCTATATACATTTGGGCTCTCATTAGTTTTTTGTATATATATCCATAATCTATGAAATTAAACTTATTTGTTATTTTTGTTGCTACATTATCTGATATAATTATTTGTTCTTCTTTACTTACTTTGCCAATTACTTTAATATCAAATTTCTTTAATATTTTGCTTATTCCCATTTATTTCTCCTTGTTTTATACCTATACAATTATATTATACTATATATTATATCGATTTTTGTTACATTTTGTTTACGATTTTGTTACTTTTTTGTAGCAAACTGATATATTTACTTTTCCACTATAGTAATTTTTTTATTTGTATTTTTCTTTCGACAAAACTTCTTATATTTCGCTATTGAAATATAAGAAGTTTTATGTTAATATTATTTTGTTTAGTATTTTATGTTCTATTAAACTTTTAGGATGTTCTTTCCTAAAATATTTTCCAAAAATTTTAAATATGAAGGAGATGGTATTATCGAACTATTAGAATTAAAAAATGATTATACTTTTAAGCGTGTTTTTGGTTTCACTGGTAATGAAGATATTACAAAAGGACTCTTAAATTGTATATTAAAAGAACCTGTTTCTGATGTGCTACTTAATTGTAATAAAATTATTGAAGCTGATTTATTGGATGATAAACTAGGAATTCTTGATATAAGAGCAAAAATTAATGGTTCAATTGATTGTGATATTGAAATGCAACTTGTTGATCAAAATAATATTGAAAAGAGAATCTTATTTTATTTAAGTAAAATGTATGGTCAAAACATGAAAAAAGGACATGATTATTTTGAAGCTAATAAATGCATTGCTATTTTATTTACTGACTTCGAAATCAAAAGTATTAAACATATAAAAAAATACATAACTAAATGGAACTTTCGTGAGGAAGAATATAAAGATTCAATCTTGACAGATGCACTTGAAATTTATATAATAGAAATGCCTAAGGTAAAACAGTATGCTAGGAGTGAAAAATTAGATACTTGGGTTAATTTTATTATAAAGTCAGGTGATATTGATATGAGTAATGTAGATGAGTCATTAAAAAAGGCTAAAAAAGTTTTAGAAGAAATAAGTGAAAATGAACATGAAAGATATTTAGCAGATTTACGTGAAAAATACGTATTAGACCAAAATAATTTAGTTAGAACAGGTTATGACCGTGGATTTGAACAAGGTATAAAAGATGGTATTGAACAAGGTATCGAACAAGGCATTGAACAAGGTATCGAACAAGGCATTGAACAAGGCATTGAACAAGGTTCTAAACAGCAAACAGTTGAAATCGCTAAAAAATTAAAATATGAAAATACTGATATTTCGTTAATTATGAAAGTAACTGGTTTAACTAAAGAGGAAATTGAAAAATTATAATTCATTAATTAATTTAAAATACTAAACAAATAATAAGAGGGATAAGAAATTTTAGATTCTATTGTATTTTTTACAATTAAAATTTCCTATCTCTTTTATATATGTTGCAAATCTATTTTTAATATATAAAGGAAAGAAATGGACACGTCCCAAATCTTTCGATTTCGTTACTTTTTTTGTAGTGAGGCTTCTATATTTTTTCTTTTAAATAAAAATGTACTAATCCCAAAATGTTTATTTTTAGGTTAGTACATTTTTACATTTATATTTTTTACTAATTTAATGCTGTAACTACATCGCTAATTCCTGGATATATTAAATTTACTAAATTTTCATTTATTTCTATTCTCCAATTATTTTTTTCTTTATATAAAGTTATATCTTGAGTTGTAGTTACTTTGTTATTATTTGATTCGTTTAAAACTTCGTATAGTTTTTCTAGGGCTATATCTGTTGTTATTTCTTTTTGTATAGCTTTTTGTGTTACTATTTTTTTCATCAATTCTATCATAATATTTTTGAAGTCTATATTAGTTAATTCTATTGTTACAGTTGCACTTTCTTCTTTTATTTCTGCTTGTTTTATATTCCATTCTATGTCTTTAAATAGTAGTTTTTCTATTTCTTCTACTTTTGGAGAGTTGTTTGTTAAAAGCATTTCATCTAAGCTAGATAGAAGTTTTTCATATTCTACATATTTATTTACTTCATTTTTATTTATTCTTTTTAGTTCTATGCAGAATTGTTCTACTGCTTTTTGTGGTTCTTTACTTTTTATATTTAAATTTTTAAAACCTTTTATCATTCCACAAATAGTGCATAAAATTATAATTACTAAAAATATTAATTTAGAATTAACATTTTTATTTTTTTTCTTTTCAGAATGTTTTCCCATTATTTCCTCCTAATATAGAAAATAGAAAGAGTAGATAATACTCTTTCTATCATCTCTTATGCCTAACTAATTTTTGAAAGTTTTTTGTTTTAATCGATTGTAGTTGTATTATTTGTAGTTTCATTATTTGTATTTTCTACGATTTCGCTTTCAATTGTATTTGTTATTTCTTCTTTGTTTATTTCTGTTGTTGTATTTACTGTTTCTTCTTTATTTGTTTCTACTATCGCATTTACTTCTTCTATATTATTTGCATTTTCAACTACATTTGTTGTTGTTTCTACATTATTTGTTATTTCTTCTACTAGTGTATTAGTTGTATTTGTTGTTTCATTTATAGGTTTTACTTCTTCTTTATTAGTATTAGTTGTTACAGTACTATTTATATTTATATTTTCTGTTTTTGTTTGTTCTAATGTTTTTATAGCTTCTTCTGTTTTAGTAATACCTGCTGTGCAAAGTTCTGTTAATACATTTGCTGAACTATATGAATTTGTTGTTTGTTGTGCTACTCTATTTCTACCTGTTGTAGATGTTTTTTTAGCTAATACAGTATCTGAAGCTCCTGTTACTCCATATAATCCATTTATTGTATTTTTTATTGAATATACATCTTCTACATCAACTATTATACCATCAACATGATAAGTTACACTTTTAGAAACTCCATTAATTGTTGGTCTATCACTAACTCTCTTTGCAACATACCATAGTATTACTTTTCCTTCTCCTGGATTATACTCTGGTGCATATACTATCTTTCTAACAACATTATTATTTGCATTTATTACTGTGTTTAGGTTTTCTACTGAGCTTAATGTTTGATCATATTCTATTCCACTTACCTTTCCAAAACCTACTCCTGTATAATTACTTGCTGGATATATTGTACTTCCATTTTCATATGGCACTTCTCCATTACTTGAATTGTATAAGAAGAATGCACAGTTAATTTCATTTCTTCCTTTATTAGTAGATGGTGTTTTTATATTTTCTAATTCACTTGATGTTTTTGTTTGCCATGTACTGCTATCATTTAATATTGTTGTAATAGTTTTTGTTTTTTGTTCTCCTGTACCAATATTTTCAATATTCCATGTTAAAGTATTTCCATTTACACCTTCTGTTTCAGTATTTGCAAATCTTAGTTCTTGTGGTAATGTATCAGTTACTGTATATTTTGATATTGGTAATTTTCCATTATTTGTTACTGTTAGTTTATATTTAACTGTGGCTCCTTCTTTATATTTATAAAGAGCATCTACTTCATTTCCTTTACTATCTACTGCTGTTTTTGTAAGTGTTACGTTTATTGCTTCGAAATATCCTGTTACTGTTATATCTTCTGCTGGCATTGTTGTTGGTATTTCTGACCACCCGCTAAATGTATATCCTTCTTTTATTAAGTTTTCTAATTTTGTAATGTTTTCTCCATATTTATATGTTTCTGTTTTGTAATTCTTGTTTGCATCTATTGAGCCTGTTATTTTGTATACTACATTATAAGTATTTCTTGTATATGTTACTGTTTCTTCTACATCTTCTGCTGGCATTTTTCCTGTTACTGTTGTTTTGTTTGCTGTATATCCTGTTATTTCTGGACTTGCTATACTATAGTTTGCATCATATGCTACCGTTTCTGTGTGTTTTGGTTGTGCTTTGCTTCCATCTTCATATACATAGTTTACTATTAATGTGTAACTATTCTTTGTATATGTTACTGTTTCTTCTACATTGTTTGCTGGCATCATTCCTGTTACTGTTGTTTTGCTTGCTGTATATCCTGTTATTTCTGGACTTGCTACACTATAATCTCCATTATATGCTACTGTTTCTGTGTGTTTTTCTGCTGCTTTGCTTCCATCTTCATATACATAGTTTACTGTTAATGTGTAACTATTCTT
>JAAVYV010000059.1 GCA_022791325.1 Clostridia bacterium | reverse complement strand
TTGCTAATCGCCCCTACATTAAATTTTAGTTTTATACTTTTAATTGTTGTATTTCAGCTTTTTCTTATTTTCTGCTATTTCTCGGGTCGCCGAAGGCGGCGACCCCTACAACGAAAAATTTGATTTTTCCTATACAAGAACAAAAGTGGGTTGTTTTGTTTGTTGCTACGGTCTGTACTACATATGTAAAAGAAAGGTGAATTTTATGGATTTATTAGAAAAACTTACAATACTTGCTGATTCTGCTAAATATGATGCTTCTTGTAGCTCTTCAGGAAGTAGGCGTACAAATACAAAAGGTGGAATTGGAAATGGAGATGTTTCTGGCATTTGCCATAGTTGGGGTGCAGATGGCAGGTGTATTTCTCTTCTTAAAATTTTGATGAGTAACGCTTGTATTTATGATTGCAAGTATTGTATTAATAGGTGCAGTAATACTGTTAAAAGAGCTACTTTTACCCCAAGGGAAATTGCTGATTTAACAATTCAGTTTTATAAGCGTAATTATATAGAAGGTTTATTTTTAAGCTCTGCTGTTATAAAAAACCCTGACTTTACTATGGAAAGATTATATGAAACTGTACTTATTTTAAGAAAAGAATATAAATTTAATCGGCTACATTCATGTAAAAACTATTCCACGGTTCAAGCAAGGAACTTATTGATAAATTAGGTGTTTTAGTTGATAGAACTAGTATTAATATTGAGCTTCCTTCTAATGATAGTTTAAAATTACTAGCTCCTCAAAAAGAAAAAGCTGGTATTGTTACTCCAATGAAATATATTTCCCAAAATATTGCAATTTCTAAACAAGAAAAATCAATATATAAAGAAAGATTTGTACCTGCTGGGCAAACAACTCAATTAATTCTAGGAGCAACTCCTGAAACAGACTTAAAAATTATGAAATTATCTGAAAGTTTATATAATAACCTAAGTTTAAAGCGTGTGTATTATTCAGCTTATGTTTCTGTTAATAATGATAAAAACTTGCCTGCTTTGGAGGCACCTCCTCTTCTTCGTGAAAATAGGCTATACCAAGCAGACTGGCTTTTACGTTTTTATGGTTTTAAAATTGATGACTTATTAGATGAAAGCCACCCTAATTTTCATACATTGTTAGATCCCAAATGTGACTGGGCTCTTCGTCATCTAGAAAACTTCCCTGTTGAAATAAATAAGGCAGATTATAATACACTTTTAAAAGTTCCTGGTATTGGTGTCATTTCAGCCAAACGTATTATTACTGCTAGAAGGGAATTTAATTTAAATTTTGAGAACTTAAAGAAACTTGGCATTGTACTTAAACGAGCTCGTTATTTTATTACATGTGATGGAAAATATTTTGACCCTATTAAAAGCTTTAATCAGAATTTTATTTCTGAGAACTTACTTTTTTTAGAAAGAGTATCTACATCTCAATCAAATTATATACAAACTTCATTATTTGATGCTTTGCCAAAAGCACAACAGCTTTCTTATAATTTTGATAAACTTTTACCTACAAAGGAGGACAAACAAAAATGTTTAACTGGAATGTTATAAATAAAATTTACGTATATGATGGTACTTTTGAGGGCCTTCTTAGTATGGCTTTTGATTGTTATATAAAAAAAGTAATCCCTTCAAGGATTGTTTCTAAAAATGAGCTACAAATTAATTTTTTAGATTTTATAGAAGAAATAAAAACAGATAATACAAAAGCAAAAAGAATTTTTGATGGAATGTATAAAAATATCTCCTATGATACCTTATATAATAGTTATTATGCATTTCTCTCTGATGGTAAAGAAAAAGAGATAAACATATTAAAATATATTTTGAATGGTTTCCTAATTGGCCCTAAAATAAATACCATGCTTTCTTTAGATTTCGTTTTTAATGTATGTTCTATGCGAAAAAGAATGTTAGGAGAAGCTCATCGCTTTAAAGGTCTTCTTCGTTTTTCTGAAGTTGGTAGTAATTTATTTTATGCACCTATTCATCCAGATAATAATATACTAGAAAATTTAGGTCATCATTTTATAAGAAGATTGCCTACTCAAAACTTTATTATACATGATAAAAATAGAAATATCGCTTTTTTATATAATACTAAAGAGTATAAAATTATTGATAGTTCTTTTATTACTATTCCAAATTTTTCAGAAAATGAACGAAAATATCAAGAATTATGGACTGCATTTTTTAAAACAATTGCTATAAAAGAAAGGAGTAATTCAAGGCTTCAAATGCAGTATATGCCAAAAAAATATTGGCAGGATTTAACTGAAACTCAGTAAACATTATTGAATTATAGTTCTATATTGACCTATAGCTATCTGTAAACTTTACTTTATACATGCTATATTTACTACAAAGGTTAATAATTTACAAAACCTTATGATTGTAAATCTCATTAATCTAATATTTCTAATACATATAAAAATATATTAGGAATATTCTTATAGTATTTTAAAAGGAATGGTGGTAATAATGGCAATAGACTTTAATGTTATTGGAAAACGTTTAAAAGAAATTAGAAAACAAAAAGGCTTAACGCAAGAACAATTAGTAGAAAAAATGGGTGTTTCTATTGCCTATCTTAGTAAGGTTGAAACTGGTAAAATTCATATTAATTTAGAAAGGTTATCTCAAATATGCGAAATTTTAAATGTTTCAGAAGGTAAAATATTAAATGGTACTTCTAATAGCTCAGAATTATATTTGAGTTCTGAGTTTAATGCTCTTTTAAGAAAATGTTCTCCTACCCAGTTAAAACTTGCTTATAAAATTTTGCGGTTCTATCTTAGAAGAAGATATCTAGGAGCCAATCTAAAGCCAATAGGGACAAAAGATTTTTGGCTATTCTTTTTATGAATATTTAAATATATCCCAAAATCTCCGTCTCCATTAGCTTTAGATTTTATAGAAAATGCACAGGAATAGATATTCCTGTGCGTTTATAGTTTGTGTTTAGTATCTTACATTATGTATATAATATTCGCGCATTTTTTCTTTTATTTTATCAGAACAATTTATTAGGTAAATTTCATTTATACTTTTTATGTTATATGTATGTATTTTTTCTATATTATACATATTTAATACTTTTATCACTTTATATATATTGAGTGTAATAGCCTTTCTCTTTTTATTTGTACTAGCTACATATACTAAGTCTCCTTCCTTGCACTCTTGCTTTTTTATAAAAGTTTCATTTCGTTCTAAGCATATATAGGTATTGCGCATCCCCTTATTGGGATATATCCTTTTGTTTTGTATATACACTTGTCCTTTATCATTATTCTTATAATCTTCATCACTTAATAAAAAATTTATTTGTTCTTTTAATTCTAATGGCAAATTGACTTTTTTCAAGCTTTCTTTTATTGGCTTTTGTAATGACATTTCTTCAATATGCTGAGCATAGTTTTTACTTTGCATCCCTGTTATTTCAAATACAGATAAATTCACATTTTCATTATTCTTTACTCTTATAATAGTATCTCCAATGTTCAACTGCACATTTCTCTCCAAGTTAAACTTTATAATTCTTCCATTCCTAATTATAATAATGTTAAAGTTTGGATCTATCAAACTTTGCCTTAATATTAGCAATTTACCATTTTTATATGTAACACCTTTTACATTACAACTAGAATGTTTACTTTCACCTTGCTCGCTTTTTTTATTTGTTTTACATTTTTTACTTAGTTCTGGAAAAATATATTTAATTCCATTTGCTTTTGCCTTAGCACATAAGTAATTATCACAGGTTAATATCGTTGTTTCATTATGCCAAATACAATAATCAATGATATTATCATCATTATACCTGTATTTTTCATACCCTGATATGCAGACATATTTTTTACTTTCTGGGTCTTGCCTTATTTTCTTACCAATATAACGAATATTTCTTCCATATTGATTATCTTCTCTCTTATTCTTGTCTAACTCTCTAATAGTGCTTGTAAGTACAATAACCCTTTCGGCATTTTCAATTATTTCCATTGCTTTTTGTGCTTCTAATGCACAGGCATCTAAAATAATTGTCCGCTCCTTTTTTTGTTGCAATTGATTCATAAATTTTTCCTCCTTTTTATTAAATACTAAACTACTACTATCCTCCTTATATTATCAATTTTGATATTATTAATTATTTATCAATAATGACATTATACTATATCTTAACATAATTGTAAACTTTTTATTAATTTTTTTATTAATTTTTTTATTACTTTTTATACTTCCGTAAATTAAAAAAGTAAATTCCAGTTCTAATATATATTAATAGAAGTTAGTCTTACACAAAGTTCCAGTTAAAATATTTGTAAGATTAACTTCTATTTAGTATAATTAATATATAGGTGTTTCTAAGGAAAGAAGGTTTATTATGATTAAAAAAGTTGTTTATGATAATACTCATCTTACTTTAGATGAAAGAAAGACTATTCAAAATGGTATTGAAACAGGACTTACTAAAGTTGAAATTGCTAGAATGATATCTAAAGATCCTTCAACTATCGGTAAAGAAATTAAGAAGCATAGAAAATTAAAACCTAGAAATGTTTTCAATTTAGATAGTCTTTGTGTACATCTTAAAGAATGTCATGGTTGTAAAGGAAAGTGCGACAAATATGAAGAAATGAAGTGTTTTAGACGTGATCGTTCTCCTGGTGCTTGTAATAAATGTCCTAAAACTTCTCATTGCCACTTAGACAAATATTTTTATTACGCCAATATTGCACATGAAAATTATAAATATACCTTAACAGACTCAAGACAAGGTCTTAACCTTAATACTACAGAACTAAAAGAAATAGCTAACGTTATAGCTCCACTACTAGAGCAAGGTCAATCTATTAATCAAATACTTTCTAACCATAAAGAAATTAAACAATGTAATAAGACTATTTATAATTATATTGAAATGGGATTATTTAAAAACTACGGTATTAATAATTTTTCTCTAAAGGAACAAGTAAACAGAAAAGTTTCCAAAGTAAAATATAAAAAAAGAAAACCGCCTGTTAATTATGAGGTAAGAACTTATACTGACTATCTAAAATTTGTAAGTGAAAATCCAAATATTCAAACTACTGAAATGGATACAGTTATGAATAGTTTATCTGGCCCATATATTCAGACATTTATATTTCAAAATACAGGTTTTATGATAGGTTTCTTACATACAGAAAAAACTTCTGAGAGTATGTCTAAAACATTAAATACTCTTCAAGATAGATTAGATGATAATGAATTTAAACAATTATTTTGATTGCTTCTTACAGACAGAGGAACAGAATTTGAGAAATATGAATTATTCGAAGTAAACACTGATACAGGAGAAATAAGATCAAATATATTTTATTGTGATGCTATGAAATCATCTCAAAAACCTCATGTAGAGAATAATCATAACTACATAAGAGATATCTTACCAAACAAATTAGACTTAAATTTTTTAACTCAAGAAAAATTTGTAACTGGAATTTACTTTTTCAATTAACCATTTATTTATACTTTCATAATAAAAATTGGTAAAATCACTTAATAAGAATTTATTTAATACAACTCTACCATATTATAGTTCCTTAAAATAGTTTTATTTTTATATACATAATATTTCAGAAACTATGAAAAGTGAGTAGAAATATAAGATTTCTACTCACCCTGATATACTTTGATCAGCTATTACTTTTTGCACCAGCTACAATTAGCAAATTTGCTAATTCTTCATTTCCATTTTTTCTAGCTATTTTTAAACAATAATTATTGTCTACTGTTACATCTGCCCCTGCTTCGATCAATATTTTAGTTAGTCTAATATAATCATCCTCTACCGCCTTCTTAATACAATAATTATTGTCTACTGTTACATCTGCTCCTGCTTCAATTAATTTTTCTAGTATTGGTATTCTATTACGACCATGGCAAATCGCATTTCTTACTGCAAGTGCAATTAAATGTCCATATCCTTCTTCAAAATCCTTGATTTCATCTTCTAAAAGAGTTTTATATACATCAGCATAATTTAAAGGTCTATTAACATCTATTTCTCCATATTCTCTTAGTAATTCAAATACCCCTACGTTCCCATATTGTATAGCATCTCTCATATATATATCCTTATATTCATCCCATAATTTCTTTACGCTTTCTAGCCACATTCTTGCAAAACTAAGATCTCCAGATTTTATTACTTTTCTAAACTCAATTGCCCATGTAACGTCCACGAATTTATAATTATGCTCACATAGCATTTTTATCATTTCAGCACTATTTTCATTTTTACTTTCTATAGCACATCTAATAGACAATGATTCTATAGAACCTGAAACACTTAATAGCAATTTTACCATTTCTAAGTTTCCATTTTCTACTGCATACTTGACTCTTCCGTATACACATCTTTTTAGAATTCCATACCGAATTAATTTTCCGTCTTTATAAAAATATTCTCTATATTTAATTGTAAAGTTTTTATCAAACTCTATCAATTCTTTTACTAACTCTATTTGGTTCCCTTTCACTGCTCCTTCTACGGCATAATTATAATTTTTTTCAAAGTCATCTATTATTTCTAGCCAATCTGTTCCAAACTTTTCCATCATTTTCTTCCACTCATTGTACTTATATTTCGCAAAGTTAATTCTTTTTCTGTTGGCTTTAACAGCTTCATAACTTATTATCTCTAATAACTCCATTGTTAATTTGCTATATCCCCATTCTGCTGATTCTCGAAAAAATTCACAAAAATCGTAGTTGTCTATTTCTTTTATATAGTTTTTCATAATAGCTATTAATGTTTCTTCATGTTCTTGAGTTAACTCTCCTTTTTCCATTTCTTTAGACAGTATTCCACGCATTTTTTCATTCATATGTTTTATTCTCCTTCCAATTAATTAACTGATAAAGATTATAATAGTTACATATGTTTTATATCATATATTATGTTTCCTGTCAAGAGTAACAATAAAATACTCAAGGTCATTTCATAAAATATTACAAAATTGTAATATTTTATGAAATGACCCTGTAAAATACTTTTGTCTATCTCATTTTTATATTAATTGATAGCATATTTCCAATAATTTTTAATTTAAAAATTGTTGAAAATAGACTCAAACTATGTTAGTATTAAAAGTGATAGAATAATATTTAAAGGAGGTTTTTATCCATGGACTTTAAACAATGGGAAAATTTTAACAAAATTGGTGAATGGACTAAAGAAATTGATGTTAGAGGTTTCATTCAGGCAAACTACACTCCATATGAAGGAGATGATTCTTTTTTAGCAAATGCTACTGAAAGGACAAATAAATTATGGAATGAAGTTTTAGAACTTTATAAAAAAGAAAGAGAAAATGGTGTATTAGATGTTGATACTAAAACTCCATCTAGTGTAAATGCATATGATGCAGGTTATATTAATAAAGAATTAGAACAAATAGTAGGTCTTCAAACAGACGCACCACTAAAGAGAGCAATTATGCCAAATGGTGGTATTAAAATAGTTGAAAAATCTTGTGAATCTTATGGTTATAAAGTAGATGAGGAAACTGACTACATTTACAATAATTTAAGAAGAACTCATAATGATGGTGTATTTAGTGTATACACACCTGATATTAGAGCTGCTAGAAGTTCTCACTTAATAACAGGTCTTCCTGATGGTTATGGTCGTGGAAGAATTATTGGTGATTACAGACGTATCGCTTTATATGGAGTGGACGCTTTAATTAGTGAGAAAAAGAAAGATTTAGAAGTATTAGATGTAGATGAATTTACTGAAAATGTAATTCGCGAACGTGAAGAAATTCATGACCAAATTATTGCATTAGAAGATTTAAAGAAAATGGCTTCAAAATATGGTTTTGATATATCAGTTCCAGCTTCAAATGCAAAAGAGGCTGTTCAATGGTTATACTTTGGATATTTAGCTGCAACAAAAGACCAAAATGGTGCTGCTATGAGTTTAGGTAGAACTTCTACTTTCTTAGATATTTATATTGAAAGAGATTTAAAAAACGGAAGTTTAACTGAAGAAGAAGCACAAGAATTAATGGACCATTTTGTTATGAAATTACGTATGATTCGTTTCTTACGTGCTCCAGAATATAATGAATTATTTAGTGGAGACCCTGTTTGGGTAACAGAAAGCATTGGTGGTATGGGAGTTGATGGAAGAACTTTAGTTACTAAAAACTCTTACAGAGTTCTTCATACATTAGTTAACTTAGGCCCTGCTCCAGAACCAAACTTAACAGTTTTATGGTCAAAAGATTTACCAGAGAACTTCAAAAAATACACATCAAAAATATCAATTCAAACATCTTCTATTCAATATGAAAATGATGACTTAATGAGAACTACTGTTGGAGATGACTATGGAATTGCTTGCTGTGTATCTGCTATGAAAATTGGTAAACAAATGCAATTCTTTGGTGCAAGAGCAAACTTAGCAAAAGCTCTACTATATGCTATTAATGGTGGTAGAGATGAAAACAGCGGAAAACAAATTACACCTAAGTTTGAGCCTATAACTTCTGAATACTTAAACTATGCAGAAGTCACTGAAAAATTTGATAATATGATGGATTATGTTGCAAAAATTTATATTAAAGCACTAAATGCTATTCACTATATGCATGATAAATATTCATATGAAGCATTAGAAATGGCACTTCATGATAAAGAAATATTAAGAACAATGGCATGTGGAATTGCTGGGCTTTCAGTAGTAGCTGATTCACTTTCTGCAATAAAAT
>JAAVYV010000084.1 GCA_022791325.1 Clostridia bacterium | reverse complement strand
TAATCGCAGAAGAATACATTCATCTATAGGTTATAAAATACCATATGAACTAGAAAATCAAAAAATATGTTAGTATAACAAGACACTAACAAAAATATAAAAAAATTCTCAAAAAAAGTGTCCAAAAACTTGACATAGATCCACGAAACCACTAGTTTAAGAGCTTGGACAAGAAATTATAATAATGCATTGGCAAATGGCTATACTGTTATTAAGGCTATGGATTACGCTAATAGTTTTTCATATAGTGATTCTCGAGTTCCACAAAACTCTACAATAATTCATCATGGAGATACAAGTATTAAAATTGGTAAGTATAGAAGTGCTAACTCTGATGAGATTAGACCAGAAGATAACCTATTATTGAAATCAAAATCAAGGTCATCTGTAAAAATAGATGAAGGCAACTTAGAAAATATTTATTCAATAATTAAAGATACATATCCTGAATTTGATGAAAAGAATTATGTAATAACAAAAGGAAATGCACAGTCAATAAATCAAAATAATGGGGAAATAGAAGAAACGGAATATATTAATTTCAAATTCAAAGTTGGAGAATTTGAAACAACATCTGGCTTTACGATAAAGGCTAGAAATAACATAGTGGAAGCAATTTATGATAATACAGTTGATTTTAATAAAGAAATGAATATCCTTAATCAGGAAAATAGTTTGAGAACTAGAAGTACAAACGAAAATGATATTGAATTATTAAAAAATGAAGCAATTAATGAACTTTTAGAAAAATATAATAATTGTGTAGAAGTAAATCCAGAAGATGTAACATATAAATATTTATATGATATTGATACTGATAAAAAATATGTAGAATTTACAATAAGAAATACAATAGGAGATAATTCTACAAATGAAGTGGCAGAGGCTTATGATACAGTAAAATTTGAAATATAATAATAAAAAGCATAAAAAGGAGTAACTCCTTTTTATGCTTTTTATGCAATCATTATAAACTAATTGTATTATTTGTATTATTGGTATTATTGGTATCTGTATGATTATCAAATAAATTTCTTATGTAATTAAGGATCTCAGATGAGAGATGTGTAGTAAATATTTTTTTATTTTTCTCAAAAACATCAACTTCTGTACCAAAATTACCAAATGTAAAATAAATTCCATTATGAAAATCAATTTTGTAATCAGTAGAAACAATTAAAAGTTCTTCATCTATATAAGAGTACTGAAAATCTTTTAATGATTGTAAAAGAAAGCTTTTCTGTTCATTAGTAAAATCTTTTGTTTGAGATAAGTAAGAAACACTTATGGAATTAGCATTATCTAAATCTATCAAAGCAAAAGTATTATTTTTAATTATAATATTATTTTTATTTTGTAATAAAATTTGACCAATTAACAAAGAAATACTAATTATTATAAAAAAGCTTATTAGCAGAAAGAATATTTTTTTATACATAATTACCTCCTTTTTTATTTTAGTATAGCACACTTTATATTATTAAACAATACTGAGTTTAGAAAATTAAAGAAATATAAGAAATTGAGGTAATTATATTTGTTACAATCAAATGTATTAAAGAATAATATTTTTTAATTGTAATATAATCAACAATATATTATAATCATATAGATAAATTTTAAATGAGCAAATATGAGCCATTATGGAAGTATTTAAAAGAAAATAATAAAGAAAATTATAAATTATCTTATGAAGAAATTAGAAAAATTTTAGGATTTGATATAGACCATTCATTTTTAACTTATAAGAAAGAATCTAAAGAATATGGATATGAAGTGGGAAAAATATCAAAGAAAGAAAGGACAGTAATTTTCAATAAGATATAACTAAAAATTACAATTTATAGAGAAGATGATTAGTTGATAATTGTCTGATTTTATGATAATATAAGTAAAAATAAAATAGTAATTTGTATACAGAAAGGACAAAAATATATTGTATATGTGAGTATTGTGGTAAGAAATTTCAAGCGAAATATAAAAGTAGAAAATATTGTTCAAGACAATGTGTGTGTGCTGAAATGAGCAAAAATCATATTAAAGATTATAAGGAATTAATTGGTAAGAGATTTGGAAGGCTTGTTGTTATAGAAAGAGAAGGCAAAGATAAAAGACATCCACATTTAATTTGTAATTGTGATTGTGGGAATCAAATTTCTGTAAATGTAGAACATTTATTAACAGGAAGGTCAAAAAGTTGTGGTTGCTTAAGAACTGAAAAAACTTTTGTAGAAACTACTTCTTTAAATACAATAAATTCTAAACTAAGGTCTGATAATACAAGTGGTGTAAGAGGAGTTACTTGGTGTAAATCAAAGAATAAATGGAATGCACATATAGGATTCAAAAAGAAAAAATATAATTTAGGATACTATACCAATATACAAGATGCTATAAAAGTAAGAAAAAATGCGGAAGAAGAACTTTTTAAACCAATATTAGAAAAGTACAAACAGAAATGAAAATTACAATTTATATAGAAAAATAATCAAAGAGTTGAAGTAAAATTCAGCTCTTTTTTTGTTTGAAGGGAGGAAAAATGAAAGTTGAATTTGAAATAGAAACAAAGCCAGAAGTCAATGCTTTAGAACGAAAAGGAAGTTCTACAACAGATATATTTAATTTAGATGAAGTACAAGCTATTAAGAATGCTATTCAAGAACATTTTTTATTTATTGGAATGGATAGAGGAAACAATATCAGAAATATAAGGTTACTTGGAATAGGAAATTGTAGTGAAATAAATATTGATAGTAAAGATATTGTAAGAACAGCATTATTAACTGCAAGTGAAAAAGTTGTATTAGTGCATAATCATCCCTCAAATAATTTGCAACCTAGTAAACAAGATTTATATATAACAAACTATACTAACAAAAT
This sequence comes from Clostridia bacterium, assembly GCA_022791325.1. Taxonomy (GTDB): domain Bacteria; phylum Bacillota; class Clostridia; order TANB77; family CAG-508; genus UMGS1663. The sequence goes on along the minus strand of JAAVYV010000084.1, from coordinate 687 downwards.
ATTAGAAATATTTAATATTCAAATGGTAGATCACATAATTGTTACTGAAAAAGATTTTCATAGTATGGGAAAATACAATGAGATAAATTGCAATTTTAAAAATGAAAAAATAGATTTTCTTGAAAACACATTGCTTAATGAAGAAAATCAAAAATTAAAAAAAGAAATAAAAAAATTAAAAGAAAACTCAACAAAGAATAAGCAAAAAGATTATAGATAAGGAGGAATTATATATATGAATTATGAACAATTAAAAGATACTTTAATAGCAAAAGTTGAACAAGAATTAAGTGAATATAAACAAAATTTAATGAAAAACTGTACTCCAGAACAAATAGTAGAAAAGTCTTATGAAACAACTTTTAAAGAAGAAATAATATCTATTTTGAATTGTTTGACAATAGGTAGAAATGAAATAAAAACACTATTAAAAGAAGATAATGCTTTAAATAAAATGTACTCTAATTATGAAAAAAGAGATGGCAGTATGGTGTTAGAATAGATATATGGACACATTTTATGAGAGAGTGTATAATAAATTATGTACACTAAACTGAAAGGAGTGTGTCAAAAATGGCAACAAAAAAGTATGATGAAGATTTTAAACAAATGATAGTAGAATTATATGAAAATAAGAAGCCAGTATGTGAAATAAAACGTGAATATGGCATACCAGATGCAACGTTG
>JAAVYV010000058.1 GCA_022791325.1 Clostridia bacterium | reverse complement strand
TTTTTTCTCTCTTCTGATATTTTTTGATGTTTAGCCATTTTTTACTCCTTCCTTACAATAGAAAAATTGACTATGATTTTTTCTATTGTATCATAGTCAATTTTTATTTTCTAGAGTTTACACACTTATTCCGATATTCTCGAATTACGCCCCTTTTTACTTTGTATATTTTTAGAAATTATATTCTTCTTCCAAATATATTAAATATAATTTTTTCTATTATACATATTTGATGTTTTATGTAACAACATATATTTTTGCAATGATGATGCTTATTATCTTCTGATGGTTTTTTATTTTCATCTTCTTCTGGTTTCTTTATTTCTTCATCTTCTTTTTCTTCTTCTAAATAAAATTCATATGTTGTCATATTTCCTGCTATATCATATAATGTTATTATATTTTTACCTTGTATTCCGTAATTTTTTCCTATAGCTACATAGTTATGGTCACTATATTCATTTGGTGTTAACATTTTTTCTTGTCCATTTATAACTATCTTTTCTATTTTTTGTGCATCATATAATTTAAAACTTATTTTTGAGTATGTTTCTCCATCTTTATTTTTTACTGTAAATATTTCATTTTGCGTATTTTCTTTTACAGTTATCTTTGGAGCTGTTCTATCTATCACTATTCTTGATTGTGAAGTTAAACCTTTTATATCATCATTAGTTAATGTTTTTCCCTCATTTCCCGCTTTATCTGTATAACCTGATATTGTTAGTTTCATTTCTCCATCTTTTATTTTATCATTTCCAGTAATTTGCATTCTTATGCCATATTCGCCTGTATTCTCGTATTTATTTAGTGTTATTTCTTTTTCAATTCCTTCTATTTTTAATACTGGTGATGTTTTTAAATCTTCGTCAAATTTTACATATACTTGAATATAGTCATTATTTTTTGCATACCATGTGTTATTACTTTTATTATGTTTGGCTCCTATAATCCTTAGGCCTGTACATTGTGGTGCAGTTTTATCAACTATAACTTTATTTGCATTTGTTACTTTTGTTACATCATCTACTTTGTTGCCCGCTGTATCTGCTATTTTTGATGCTGTAAATGTTATTTCTCCATCTGTTAATTCTGTAGTTTTTAAACTTGCTGAGTATTCATAGTATCCATGACTTTCTATTCCTCTTGCTTCTGACTCTACTATATAGTCTTTTGCATTATTATGGAATGTAAATATAGGATTTGAACCTAGTTCTTCGTTTGTTTTAATATTGGCTACTATTGTTTTTCCTTCATTTACATAGTATGTAGTTACATCAGCTGATACATTAGCATATAGGTTTGCTGATTTTACTAACGGTTTTGTATAATCTGCTATAAATGTTATTTCATTTGAACAATTTCCTGCTTTATTAAATACTTTAATTTTGTTTTCACCTTCTTTAATATGCCCATTTATAAATGTTCTACTATTTTTATATTTATTTTCTTCTGGTATAGTTGATTGTGCATATCCATTTATTAGGTAATAGTCTAAGTCTCCATCTGGGTCTGTTGTTTCTAATACTAATTTACTATATACTGCATTTTTTCCTATTGATTGATTTTCAAGAATTCTAAGTTCTGGTGCTTTTCCTCCTTGTTCTATTTGTGTTTTTTCATTTGTAGCTAATATCGGGCATTGTATTGCTATTGGTATTACTGCTGATAATGCTACTGTTGTTAAGAATTTACTTGTTTTTTTCACTTTTTTAACCACCTTTCTTTTTTTCTTTTTTTCTTCTAGCATTACGTTTTTTTGATGTCAATACAATATTTGTTTTTTTGTATCTTATATCCAGTTATCTATTTTTTACTTTTTCACTTTGCATACAAAAAATTTTTTTGCACATAATAATATTAAAATTTTTTTAATATTGTAAACAGGTGCAATACTTTGATAACATTTTTTATTAATGCGAAAGGAGTTTTTTATGAAAAAATCAAGTTATGTATGGATAGTTGTACTTCTCGTTATTATTATTGGTGTAATTATTTATTTTTATGTATCTAATAATAACAATACTGATAATAGTATCAATAATAATGAAGTATCTGGTCAAAGAACTTCTACTAATATAAATAATGATAATATAAATACTTATAATAATCGGAATTCATGAAGAACCTAAAAAGGTTCCAAAAGAAACTCAAATTTCTACCTTTTCTACTAAAATTTTAGATAATTCTGCTGGTAGACTTACTAATATCAGACTTACATGTGGTATTTTAGATGGAATTATTATAAACCCTACTGATACTTTTTCTTTCAATGGTAATGTAGGAAAGCCCACTTCGGAAAGAGGTTACCAAGAAGCTAAAATTATTATAAATCATAAGGCTGAAATGGGACTTGGTGGTGGAAATTGCCAAGTAAGTAGTACTTTATATAATGCTGTTTTAAACATTCCTACTCTTAAAATTATAGAAAGAAATGAACATGGTAAAGAAGTTGGTTATGTTCCAAAAGGTAAAGATGCTGCTGTTTCTTATGGCTCTTTAGATTTCAAGTTCAAAAATGATAATGATTATAAAATAAGACTTGGTTTAACTACTGATGATAAAAATATAACTGCAACTATTTTTAAAATTCAAGATTAATTAGCATAGCCCTTAAATCATACTCATATATTTTAGTATGTATTGGAGGGTTTTTATATGCGTAAATTTGTATATGTTATATTATTTGTATTTATATTTTCTATTTTTGTTTTGCCTTTTTCTTACTCTGCTACCCAAGAGTATATGTGGTCTTCTCTTTCAGATATTACTGTTACTACTAGCACTCCTGTAGCTTCTACAAATAACTTAGAGTTAGAATCTGGCTCTGCTATTTTAATTGAGCAAAATTCTGGTAAAGTTTTGTATGAGCATAATCCACATGAAAAGTTGCGACCTGCTTCTGTTACAAAGATTATGACTATTTTGCTTATTATGGAGGCTTTAGATAGTGGTAAAATTGCTTTAACTGACAAAATTCCTTGTACTGAAAATGCCGCTTCTATGGGTGGTTCTCAAATTTGGCTAGATGTTAGGGAGGAACTTACTGTAGATGAGATGCTAAAAGCTATATGTGTGGTATCTAGCAATGATTGTACTGTTGCTATGGCAGAATACTTAGAAGGTTCTACTTCTTCTTTTGTAGAAAAAATGAATGCTAAAGCTAAAGAACTTGGTATGAATGATACTTGTTTTAAAAATTGCCATGGTTTAGATGAAGATGGCCATGTTACTTCAAGTTATGATATTTCTTTAATGTCTAGGGAACTTTTAATTAATCATCCTAATATAACAAAATACACTACTATTTGGATGGATAGCCTTCGTGGTGGTAAGTCTCAGCTTGTTAATACTAATAGACTAATTAGAAATTATAAAGGTGCTACTGGTTTGAAAACTGGTTCTACTTCTCTTGCTTTATATAATTTATCTGCTAGTGCTACAAGAGATGATCTTTCTTTAATAGCTGTTATTATGAAAGCACCTACTCCAAAGGTTCGTTTTTCTGAAGCTGAAAAATTATTAGACTATGGTTTTAGTAATTATAGTTATAAGAGTTTTGCAAATAGTGGTGATGTTTTAAAAAGTGTATATGTGAATAAAGGTGTAAACAGTAATGTTAATCTAGTTTTTGAAACTCCTTTACGGTACTCTATTAAAAAAAGGTGAAGATAAAAATATAGAAGAAATTATAAATATTCAAGATAATATTTCTGCTCCTATTTGTAAAGGTCAAAAATTAGGTGAATTTTCCTATGTTTTAAATGGTGAAACTATTGGAAAAACTAATCTTATTGCTGAAAGCGATGTGAAAAAAATAGGAATTTTGACATTTATGGAAAGATTATTCTTTTCATGGTTTAGTATTTTACGTTAAAGTACAATATGGCATAGGTAGACTAATTACCTATGCCATATTGTATTTATTCTTTTTTTAATCAATTATTTGATCATATCCGTTAATTATATATATATCAAAAGTTGTACTTTCCCCATTTGTCTTTTCATTATATATAATTGGTTCTAAGTTCTTCCTAGTTATATCTTCTATATGTTCTTTAAATTTCTCAAAAGCTTCTTTATAACCATCCTTTGGTATTTCTGAATTTAAAATTGTCCACCGAATTTGTATTCTTACTGTATTTATATCTAATGATGCTAATAATGATTTTGTCATTTTTCCCCATTGAAAAGCATAAGAGTCCATATTTAATACATCTTCTGCAAAGAATTCTCTTATTGTTTCATCCAGATCTCTTTTTCTAACTATTTTCATGCATTGTCCTCCTATTTATTAAGACATTTTGCAATCATATATATTAGTCATATAAAATTGCCTCTATAAGTTACTTATACATATTAGCATAAATTTATGTTACTTGCAATAATATCTAAAAAATATTTTTTATTTGTAATGCTGTCTTTTCTTTTATATGTTCTAATATAAATATACAATTATTTAAATTAGGAATGCCTTGTTCATATTCTTTAACTTCTATATTTCCTTTTAGATATACAAGTTCTGTCTCTACTTTTTCTAATTCATCATGTTCTATATAATATGCTAATTTTTTGTGTTTTTCATTCCAATTATTTACTATATTCTCTATCTGATTATTTAGTTTTTCTTCATTTTGCTCTTCTGAAATCATGTTTTCTTTTAAACTTTTTAAATCTCCTGTCATTAAAGTTATTGATTCCTTTGTGTAACTTTCTGTAAGTATGTTCAATCCTACCACAATAATTATAACAATTGAACAAATTATAATTTCTTTATACATTTTTAACACCTTTCATTTATTTAATATTGTTTTTAGCAATTTCTTTGAAGAATAGACGAGCTATGCTCGCCCCTACAAATATATTTTTAAATATTCCCCAAAAGGGACAGATATCTCAAAAGGGACAGATATCCCAAAAGGAAACGTCCCCAATTAGAACTTACTTTTGTTTAGCTTGACAAAAAAAGTTTCCTTTCCCATCTATAGTAACTATTAGTGCATCTTCTGGCATTATTTCATATGGCTCTACTTGTTTTACTAGCCAGTTATAGTCCTTATCTAATTTCTGCAAATTTTCTTTCATTATTTTTCCATCTACTACTAAGTCATATGCGATTCCTTCATATTCTGGCATTATTCCAAAGTCTTCTGGGGTTGTTGTTCTTTTATCTGGTTTTTGTATTACTGTTACTTGTCCACTTGTTTCTAGTATTGCATATTCTACATCTCCTATGTTAAATATATTTTGCCCCCTTAATCTTTCTTCTAGTTCATTTATTGTAAATCTTTCCTTTTTTAATTTATCCTCTTGTATTTTTCCTCTATATATTAATATTGATGGTTTTCCACATATTATTTCCCTTGCTTTTATACTTTTTAAATTAATTAGAGAAATTGTTAAGTGCATTAATAGTAGCCCTAAAATTGGTATTATTCCACTTGTTATAGGAATTCCAGATTCTGCCATGGGTATTGTTGCTAAATCTGCAATCATTATCGATATTGCAAGTTCAAACGGTTGAAGCTGGCCAATCTCTCTTTTTCCCATAAATCTCATTACTATTAAAACTAATATGTATAATATAATTGTTCTAAAAAAAGTTAATAACATAAAAAAATCTCTCCTTTTTAATTTTATTTTTCTCATATTTTTTCCATTTATTCATTTTTTAATACAAAAGCCGAAACTAAAATTTTCTACCAAATATAAATTTAAAGAAAATTTTAATTTCGACATAATTATCTTTTTAAAAACTTTTTTCATGTTATGATAAAATTTTAAGAATATAAAAAACAAAAATGTAAATACTAAAATTATTGACAAGTATGTAAATTTGATTATAATTTACAAATTTCTTTAATAAGGAGGTTTTATTATGTCAGAAAACCAAACTCATAGTCAAACTAGAAGTGGTGCTAGCATGATATGGCAAATAGTAGGAAGATTAGTTAGTGCAGCAATAGTTCTTGCAATTACTGCTTTCTTTACTCCAGGATTTCAAATAAACAACATATGGACTTTAATTGCAGCTGCAGTTGTTCTTACTGTAATAGATTATTTAATAGTAAAATTTACTGGGCTTCATGCTAGTTCCTTTGGAAAAGGCTTCGTAGGATTTGTACTTTCTGCAATCGTATTATATGTAACTCAATATTTTGTAGCAGGATATACAATTTCTTGGATGGCTGCCATAGTAGGTGCTTTAATTTACGGTGTTGTAGATTACTTCTTACCTGGCGAACAACAATAGTAAAATTTTTTTAAAAAAAGAGACGTTTCTAAAAATTTCCGTTATGGAAATTTTAGAAACGTCCCTCTTTATTAGGGTTATAAAATTTTTTTTAGAATCTGCTGAGTAATGTCTACCCAACTTTGTAGGTTCTCATTTGTTTTCTCATTTTCGTATTGCTCCTTAGCTGCTATATAGCTGTTATATTCCTCATCTGTGATGCGACCTGGTAACATTTCATATGCCAGCTCAATGTATAATCCATTACGCCCCTGATTTATTCCAGAGTCATAAACTTCAAGAACCTGCTGTTCAAGAGGCTCTTTCTTTTCTCCACAGCCAACAAGCATTGTTGAAAGTGATACTGTAACCAATACAATTGCTAAAAACCGTTTTTTCATTTTGATTTCCTCCTAATAATTGAAAGAACTATAAACCTAGTTCATTAAAAATGTTATCTTCCTATATTATAGCAGTTTTACATATTCTTGTCAATTATGTTTACTAATTTCAATATCTGTTCTTCCAATTCTTGTAATTCTATTTCAAAAAATCCCCATATCATATCCAAATTTACGCCATCATAATCGTGAACTATTCTATTTCTTAATCCTTTTAGACCTCTCCATTCTATTTGTGGATTTTCTTTTATTGTTTCTTCACTAATTTTACCTGTTAACTCGCCTATTTGACTTAAATTAAATACACATGCATTTATCGTTTTCTTATCTTTATTAAATTCTTGCTGTGTATATCCATTTATAAATTCTTGTATTTCTTGTATATAATTTAATATTTTATCTAATATTATTTTATCTTTACTTTTCATATACTATAACTCCTGTTTTCTCAATTTCCTTTTCTATCTTGGAATTTTTATTTATTTCTGCCTTTTCTATTACATCTACATCTTTATCGAATGTTTCTCTTATCATATCTATAATAGCAAAAAATTTTAATCCTTTTATTTTTCCATTACTATCTATTAATATATCTATATCACTATATTTAGTTGGCCTTTTTTTTGCATATGAGCCAAATAGAATTGCTTTTTCTACTTCTGTTGCTTTTAATATATCATTTAATTTTTCTTTTATATCTTCTAATGAATATATTTTATTTGTCATATCCTCTCCTCCTTGCGTATTATTAGTATATCATATTATAATTTAAAATACTACAAATTTAATAAAAGTTTACTATTGAAAAAATAATATGTTAAACTTTCCTTCTATATCGCCTCACTTTTTTCTCTTTATTTTTTTGCTTTTTAGTCATACTTTTGAATTTGTCTAATATACATTAACTAAACAAGTTTATTAGTACAAACATTTTAAGGAGGTATATTTTTTCATGGAGGAAAATTTATTAGTTTATCAAGATATAGCAAAACGTACAGATGGAGATATCTATGTTGGGGTTGTTGGTCCTGTAAGGACTGGTAAGTCTACTTTTATAAAGAGATTTATGGATTTACTTGTTATTCCTAATATTGATAATGAATACAAAAGAGAAAGGGCTTTAGACGAGCTTCCTCAAAGTGCTTCTGGAAGAACTATTATGACTACTGAGCCTAAGTTTATTCCTAATGAAGCTATTGAAATTACTTTAGGTGATAATATTAAGCTTAAAACTAGATTGGTTGATTGTGTTGGTTATTTGGTTAATAATGCTATTGGATATTTAGAAGATGATATGCCAAGAATGGTTAAAACTCCTTGGAGTGAGGAGGAAATCCCCTTTGAAGTAGCTGCTGAAATTGGCACAAAAAAAGTTATTACTGAACATTCTACTATTGGTATTTTGGTTACAACTGATGGTTCTATTACTGATATCCCTAGAGAAGATTACATAGAGGCTGAAAATAGAGTAGTAAGCGAACTTAAGGTGCTAAATAAACCTTTCGTTATTGTTCTTAATACCACTAATGTAAATTCCGATTATACAAAAGAACTTGCAAGAACCTTAGAAGAAAAATATGGTGTTCCTGTTCTTCCTACTGATTGCTCTACTTTAAATTTAGATGACATTAATAATATTTTTAGTAAAATATTATATCAATTTCCTATTGAGCAAATTAACATTAATTTCCCTCGTTGGGTTGATGGTCTTCCAAATGAGCATTGGCTAAAACAAGAATTACATTCAGAAATTAAGGAGGCTTTTAGTAATATTCGTTTATTAAAGCAAATTGACAGCGGTATTACTAAAATTCAAAAAACTGAAGTTATTAAAAAAACTGTTCTTGACGAAATTTTGCTAGGTAATCGGAAATGTTAATATTTCTATTGATTTGAAAGATGATTTGTTTTACAAAGTACTTACTGAAATTTCTGGTGTGGAGATTTCAAATGAAGGAGATTTATTCTCTACAATAACTTCTTTTGCCCAAACTAAGAAGGAATATGATAAAATTGCTTATGCTCTAGAGAGTGTTAAAGCTACTGGCTATGGTATAGTCACTCCTTCTATGGATGAACTTATTTTAGATGAGCCTGAAATGGTTAAACAAGGTTCTAGGTTTGGTGTTAAATTAAAGGCCAAAGCACCATCAATTCATATGATTCGTGCAGATATTGAGACTGAGGTTTCACCTATTGTTGGTAGTGAAAAACAGTCTGAAGAACTTGTTAATTATTTACTTTCTGAGTTTGAAAGTGACCCACAAAAAATATGGGAGTCTAATATATTTGGAAAAAGTTTACATGAGCTTGTTAATGAAGGACTTCAAAATAAACTTTGTAGAATGCCTGAAGATGCACAGGGTAAACTTCAAGAGACTTTAGAAAGAATTGTTAATGAGGGTAGTGGCGGATTAATTTGTATAATTTTATAATTAATTTTAATTTAGCTGTAAAAAAGGAAAGATTTGGGACGCGTTCAAAACTTTCCTTTTTTACGGCCATATTTTCTATATACTAGAAAACTACCCTTTTTTAAGTTAAGATTGTATGGGGCAATCGCCCCACATAACAAATCAATTTTCTTATTACATAGTAAAAATATAGGGGCAATTAACAATTGCCCACGTGGCAAGGCCTCTTTCTTGTATTATATGAAAAATCAATTTCAAATGTAGGAGTCACTACTAAAGTGACACTACCCTAGCGAAACCACTTTTGTTCTAATATAGTAACACACAAGAAAAAAGTCTATAAATTATTCAAAATTAATAATAGTATTTTGTGAATTGGTTACTTCTGGCATATCATTTGGTACTGCTATACTAACTATCCCTGATGCTTTTTTATTTTTTATTTTTTATTCCTAATAGTTCATATATATATTGTTCAATATCTTGCAAAGGATAGCATAGTTTTAACTTTTTATCTTTTGAAACAATATATCTATTTCCTATTATTTTATTTCCTGGTATTAAAAATTCATATTCATTTAATTTTAATTTTATTCCAGTGTTATATTCTTCTGTTATATCATATGTTTCTAGCCACTTAGGCTCTCCCATTGTGCTATACATTAAATTGGTGGTTATTTTTTCAATAATATTTTCATCTTTTACTTCTATAGTCTTTTCTGGACTTATTAGTGTTATTTTATCAGTTTTAAACATTTTTTCTCTTTCTACTATATTATCAAAAGCATTTTCTATAATTGTATCAAATGTATTTAAACCATATGCTTCATATATTATTCCATTTTTCCATAGCCAGCCTTTATTTTGTTTTTCATATATTCCTATTTTTACTTCATTGTTAAAATCAATTTCATAATTTGGTGCTACGATACTTGGTTCATAATTTATTTGTTTTGTATAAATATTTTTGCACCTTTCTAAAATATAGCCTATAGCTGTTTTTTCTTCTATGTTTCTTATTTGTATGTCTTTATCACCTTTTTTAGAAATTGTTACTACATCTGTTTTGAACATTTCTATATTTTGAGTAAGTTTTTTATCTACTATTTCTATTACTTTTTTTAATATTTCTGGTTCTATTTTTGTAAGGAATCTTTTATCTGCTGTTTCCATTATTACAAATCCATCATCATCATAACTGTCAAATTTTAGGGTTATATTATTACCTAAATCTACTTTATAGTCTCCCATTATAGCAAGTCCAATTTGACCCGAATAATTATTTAGCTTTTTGTCTGATATTTTTTGTGTTATAAATTTTATTATTTCATCATCAGTTACTTGTATATCAAAGCTTTCATTTGCCCAACTGTATGTATATGTTACTTTTATATTTTCTTGTTCTTCTATTTTTACGATTTCCTTTGGAGTTAAAATTTTATAAGCTATATATGTTCTTATTTCCTCTCCTAAGCTTGTAAAAATTGTTATGCTTATAATTATTGCCAATAAAATAATTATTACTCCCATAATTATTAGTAGTTTTTTGTTTTTCATACTATCACCTTTTACACCTTTTTTTCTCATTTTATCATATACTTATATAGTTGTACAATAAAAATTATATTATTTCTTATTTTTTGTTACTAGACATTCATTTATATTACTAACAAAACAAGAGATTTTCAGATGTATTCTGAAATCCTCTTGTTTTGTTAATTTTTTGTTTTATTTGTTATTTAAGTTTCTTCTCTTATTTTATTTATTGCTTCTTTGTTTTCTTTATTTTGTGAAGTACTATTTATTACATTAGTAATTTCATTTGATATAGTATTTGTTATTTCATTTTCTATTTCATTTTCTACTTCATTTGCAATATTATTTATTACCTCATTTTTTATTTCATTTACTACTTCATTTGTAATATTATTTATTACTTCATTTTTTATTTCATTTACGATATTATTTTGTATTTCATTTTCTGGTTTGGTATTTTCCACTGGTTTGTATGTTAGCCATGGGTTACTATTGTTTGTATCCGTTGGGTCCCAGTTTCTTAAATAATCTGGGTAAGAAGATATTTTCTTGGCTGTTGGTTTTCCTAATGGTCCTGGGTTAGAGTCACTATAAAATTCTACTTTCGTTCCTTTTGCACAATTATTATATATCCATTTTGCATCTTTTACTGTTAAACGTATACATCCTGCTGATGCATATGTTCCTAATTTATCATATTCCCAATATTCTAAGCTTGCTGGATCTCCTTTTCTTAAATATGGTACTGAATGGAATAAAATGTTGCCTGTTATTTGTGTACTATAATGTCCCCATACATACCCTTTAAGCCTTAGCCATTCCCACCTTGCCGGAATAGAATATACTCCTGATTTAGGTGTTGCAACTCCTGTTGAACATACCATTGCTTTAACTGGAACAGTATAGTTTCCTTCATTATCTTTTCCATATATTGTTACTACTTGTGCTCCATAGTTTACCTTTATATAATATGGTATTTTATTTTTTGTATTATTAGTAGTGTTTGTAATTCCATCTTTAGTAGTATTTTTATCAATAGTATTTTGATTTTCTTGTTCTTCTGGCTCTTTTGGTTGTTTTTCATCTTCTTGTTCTATATCTTCTATATTTATATATTCACCATCTGACTTTTCTATATTTTTTTCCTCTAAATTATCTATTTTTGCTACTTCTTTTCCTTGTGGTTTTAAATAATTTAATGAAATTGTTACTATAATTGCTATTGCTACTAATGCTATAATTATTATACTTAATATTATCTTATGATTTAATATTCTTTCTTTCATTTATATTCCCTCTCTTATTTCATAACTAAGCCTCAAACATATTTTTTCTACTATATTTTTCGCAATTCAATTTTTCTTTTAAATATACACATTCTTGTAAATCTATATCATTTATATTTGCTAAACAAACTATATAATATAACACATCTTGAAGTTCTTCCTCTATTGTATCTTTTATAGACTCTCCTTTTTCCATTCTTTTGTTTTTTCTTATAACTTCTGCAAGCATATACTTCATTCTTCATCTTCTATATTTTCATTTTCTAATCTTTCTCTTCGTTCTGTTAATATCTCATTTCCATAAGTTTGATCATTATATTTCCAGTACCTGTATCCATTCATATGATTACTATTCGATCCAAACTTTTCTTTGAATAATTGTATTGTAAGATCAGATAAACTATATATTTTGCCATTATACTCAACTTTCTTATTATCTACTACTTTACAGGTTACTTTTTCATCCCTTGCTAAATTCAATATTGTATTTGGTGGTAATTTTAGGATTTCAAAATTTGTACTTGGCATTTTAGGAGCTTTATTTCTAAAAGCATCACTCCTTATTTCTTTTCCTTCTTCATCTACTGTTTTATCATACATATTAATAGTCACTTCTTTTCCACCCGTTAACTTTAACATAGAAATTGCATTCTCAACTTCCAATTTAAAAAATTCTCTCTTTGGATTTATTCTATCTTTATCATAAGCATCATGAATTAATCTTTCTATTTTATCACAATCTTCAACTTCTACTGCATATTCTAATTGAAATGGCGCAGGTACAGAAGTTTTATATAAATCATTTAATCTTTTTTGTAAATCTGTTGTTTTACCTATTTTTATAATATTTGGCATAAATTCATTTGTCATTATATAAATATAACCTTTTTTCATAAATTCATCTCCTCTATTTAAAGAATACCAATCTGTTGTTTTTTCTTATAACTTTTGCAAGTTCTTCTACTTCTTCCATTAATTTTAATTACCTGCATGTATTAAAATATCTCCTCTATATTTTGTTCTCCATGTTCTAAATTCATACTCTTTATAGCCTTTAGCAATTAAAGTTGCCCATGGTTGTTTTATAGTTATAACTTTCATTTTCTTACTCCTTAATTTGTCAGATTGTTTCTGACAAATTTAAAATACTTTATTATTCTATTTTTCAAACTCATTCTTTCTATTTTTAAAAAATTCATAAAAATATTTTACATTTTCAAGTTCACTCCATTTTTGAACTTTATAATCTTCTGTATCTAAATTATATATTTTAGCATTTAAAATTCCTAGCATAAATGGAGAGTGTGTTGCTATAATAAATTGAATTCCTAAATATCTTGCCATTTTATTTATTTCTTCTGCAAGTTTTACTTGGTTTTGTGGAGATAATGAAACTTCTGGTTCATCTAATAAATATAATCTATCTGGTTCAATATTATCTTCTAAAATTTGCATTGTCGTTTCTCCATTAGAATATTTATCTTGTGAAAATTCAAATCTTGCAAACTGTTTTTCACCCTCTTTTGTTTGTAGAAATTCTTTAGTGTTTTGCAAACCTCTTTCTCTAGCTAAATTACTTTCTATGCTTTCTTGTAGAACTTCATCTTGTTGTATTTTTCTTATTTCATATAGAATTTCTTCACTTTTAATATATCTACTATTTTCTGGTATTCTAGTAATCTTCCTACCATTTTCATCTTCTACTAGTTGGTATTCACATTTTGATGCATATTCTTCAAAATAATCTAATGTTCCAACAACTTTAGGATTGTTTCTTTCTTTCCCTTTTAAATCTAGTTTATGTGCAATAATATTTAGTATAGTCGATTTTCCAGAACCATTATTGCCATATAATACAGTTATATTATCGAATAAAAATACATCTGGCTCTTTATTTTTTAATACATTGAATGGATATATGTTATTATTTCTAATTTTACTATTACTTAATTTAAATGTCTTTAGATATATCAAATTTACCTCCAACTATCTGCTATTTGTCTTTCCTAATTTATATCACAACTTTACAATTTTTCATAGTGTTTTGCCAATATTTGCAAAACATATTTATCCTTACATTCGCTTAAATGCCACAAAATCTCCAATAGAAATAATGTCAAGAGCGAGTGATAACGAGTTTATTTACTCTTGATATTACTTTTATTGGAGATTAAAATTGCTTTGCAAATGTATAGAACAAAAAAATAGACATCAGCACATATCTACTGACACCTATTTACTAAAGATTCTCTATAACTTATTTTAATAAATTCTTTTTAACAGTTGAAATTTATAGCTTTACATCATATCTACAAACCAACACAACCTATACCTGTTATGCTTATCGTAGATACAATCGTAAATTTTTCAGTATTTCAAACACTTTGCTCACTTTTTTAAAATTTCATCTATGTGTTTCCACTTACCACTTAAGCAACTACTTTAACTTTGACACCCAAATTTTGAAGTTTTTCTTTTCCAAATCTGCCTTTTTCTTCAAAAGATATAATCTCTGAAACCATATCAAAATCAAGCATTACATGTCTTGTTTTAGTTGTAGCACTGCCACGCACTCCACATGCTTCGTCCAAGGAAACATATCTACTGGTGTAATATCTTTTATTTCGTATTTTTCTTCAAGTGTTTTTAAATCACGTACTAATGTTGCAGGATTACAGCTTATATAGATTATTTTTTTTTGTTCTACTTTTAATAAGTTTTGTATTGTAGTGTTGTCTAATCCTTTTCGTGGAGGATCTACAAATACTACTTCTGGCATAATCTTTCTTGTTTCTATCAATTCAGACAATGCGAATTCTACATCTCCTACTATAAATTCTACATTTTTTATATTATTTAGCTTTGCATTTTCTTTAGCGTCTTGTATGGCTTGTGGTATAATTTCAATTCCATATACCTGCTTTACATGTTTTGATGCAAATATACCTATTGTTCCTATTCCACAATATAAATCAAATATAGTCTCATTTCCAGTTAGTTCTGCCTTTTGTATTGCTAAATTATATAATTTTTCTGTTTGTATTGGATTTATTTGATAAAATGACATTGGTGATATTTTAAAAGTAAATTCTCCTAATTTATCTTTTATATATCCATCTCCATATAAGATAATATTTCTATTGCCAAGTATTACATTTGTATTCTTATTATTTATATTTTTTACTATTGTTTTTATTTTAGGAAACTTTTCTTTTAATTCTGATACTAATTGCTTTTCGTTTTTTATTTTTTCTTCATTAATTACAAGTACACACATTACTTCATCTGTTTTCATTCCTACTTTTACTATAATGTGTCTAAATGTCCCTCTGTTAATTTTTTCATCATATACTTTTATCTTGTTTTCTTGTATAAATTTTAAAATATATTTTGCTATTTCTTCTGAAATTTTAGTTTGTATTTTACAGTCCTCTATTGGAATTATATCGTGTGTTCTATTTGCAAACACACCAAATGTTGAATTTCCTTCTTTATCTATTCCTACTGGATATTGTGCTTTATTTCTATAATTAAATGGATTCTCCATTCCTATTGTGTCATTTACTTTTATTTGATTTTTTAAGGTTTTATTTAATAAGCTTTGAACCATATTTCTTTTAATATCTAAAGTTTTGTCATATTTAATATGTCTTAAATCACATCCACCACATCTTTTATATGATTTGCAGTCTTCTTGACATCTATATTCTGATTTAGCAATAATCTCCAATATTTTTGCAAATGCATAAGAGGAATTGACCTTTAAAATTAATATTTTTACCTTTTCCCCCTTAATTGCACCTTTTACAAATATAGTAAAATTATTAATTTTCGCAATTCCTTCTCCTTCAAAACCATTGTCTATTATATCTACTATATATTCTTCATTTTTTCTTATTTCCATTTTTTCTCCTTGTATATATGGTTTTTGTTGTTATATTATTGTAATAATTATTCCACGGACGCCCAGTAAAATTTGTTTTACAAATTTTCCATGTTTCGTTCTCAAAAGTATAAAAATAAAAAATTTTTATTTTTATATTTTTTCTCACTTCACCAATGGTGCCCCTACAATTACAATAATGTTAATAATGATGCAACAAAATTAATACCTGCATGGCAAAACATATTTGTAGATATATTTTCTGTTTTCGAATATATATATGCTAAAAATCCTCCAAGTACACTATATGGTAATGCTTTAAATATCACATTCATTAAGGTTACTTCTGATGAAATTGTATGTAATAGCCCAAAACAAATTGCAGATACTATAATAAATATTGTTTCATTTTTTATTATTTTATGTATTAGCCCTCTAAATATAGTTTCTTCAACTATGGGTGCATATATTATAGCTAATGGTATTACATACCAACTAGGTAAACTTTCCAAATTCTGTTGATTTACTGATCCTATATTTCTAGTAATTATTATTGTAAATATAGTCACTACAAAATAAGCAATATACATTAATCCAAATCTAGGTAAAATAAATTTTATATATGTTCCAAAATTATCTTTAAAGGTTTTTAAATCTCTTTTTATACTCTTATTCCAAAATATAATTGATAAAACAAGTACACTTAAATAAAATACTACTATTATTGCCCATCGCAAAATATTAGATTCGATAAGATAATTTCCCCATATAAATTGAGAAAAATATATTAATACTAATGCTATCCCTATAAAAACTTCCTTTTTCGTTATTGCTATTTCTTCTAATTTTGGTAATTCCTTTTTTACTGGAAAATCCTCTGGATTTGTTCTTTTTAAACATAATAAGACAATAATATTTACAATTGATAGCATTTGTGCTATTCCATTCCCTGCAAATAATAAACATACTACACTTGCAGTAATCAATAATCCTTTATTTCTTAAAATAGTGTTTTTTATGGCTGTAATTATTACTCCTATATTAATTAATATACATATAGATGAACATACTATTAATGAATTTACTCCGTTACTTTCAATAGTTTGAATCATACTTTTTACCATGTCTATTGGCATTATTTCATACATTTCTTTAAATGCTTCTATTTCATTTTGAACTATTGAATTTGCCATAATTATAATATAAATTGAAATAATGATTTGTATACTTGATGATACAATAAAATAAACTTTTTTACTTCAAGC
>JAAVYV010000057.1 GCA_022791325.1 Clostridia bacterium | reverse complement strand
CTATTCCTTTCACTTATTATTTTATATTATACATTTTTTATTTTTTCAATACTATTATGAATATTTGTTTTATTTTTTGCAAATTATTCTTATACATATATAATTTCACTAAAAGCATTTTCTTCTGCCTATGCCTTAATAGAGTTCATAGTGCCTACCCAATAAAGTATATCTGTATTTTTCATATTTTCAGTCAAACCACTTTTATCTTTTAACTCTCTTATAATTTGTTGTACTCTATTATCTGCTGTTTCTTGTAGTTCTTTTAAATATATATTTAATGTTCCATTCATAAGCATTATAGTATATTCAGCTTTTTTGTGTGCTTTCAAATATTCTTCCATATTTATCTCTTCGGTTAGTTTTTTATTTCTTGGACATTCTCATTCGAAATAACCATATCATTTTTATTAAGTTTAGAGGTCTTTAATTCATTTAATATATAATTTACTTTTTAGTGCTATTATCAAGATTATTTGCTTTATTAGTTGCTTGTCATAATCTTTTAGAATTTTGCTCACGTTGTTTCTTCATTTAGCAGTTGTAGTATTTATTTCATCATTAGCACAATCAAAATTTATCCTTTTATACTTAATATCTTCTTTTAATCTCTCAAACTCTGGTCTATGATTACCAGTTTTAGCACTTATTCCAGCATCTTTGTAATAATCTACCATCTCATAACCCTTAAACTTACAAAAAGTTTCTAATCTTTCTCTTTGTTCTGGAAGACTAAAGCCGTTCACATGCTTGGTCTTCTGTAGAAACTCTCAAATATAAACCACATTTTAGTCAAGTTAGAGATATAAACATCATTAGAATAATTAAAAACTAAAAAGGTAATGTTTTTAATTATCACTCTATGTGGCTCAATATATGTAAAATTAGTTCTCTCTAATTTTCTAATACTACCATTGATAAAAGTTGGAATAACTTTAGAAAACTCACATATAAATTCAAGTCTCTGTTTTAGACATTCCTCAAATTCTAGTTCTTGCTTAATTATCTTCATTTCAAACACCACCCTTTCTTTATAGAACTAGGATGATTTTTTGCAAAAGAAAAAATCAACCATTTTACTGATTGATTTTCATATCTATCTATTCAATTTAGTTCGAACAGATACGTCGTTGGTGGGCAGGGATGGATTCGAACCATCGTACTCATATGAGAACAGATTTACAGTCTGCCGCCTTTAGCCACTCGGCCACCTACCCATATGTATTATATTAATTAATAATGAATAATGAAGAATGAATGATGAATAATTATATTATTCATTATTAATTTTTCATTATTCACTATTAACTGCGACGCTAATCGCTTTTTTTTTGGTGCTCCCTCAAGGATTCGAACCTTGGACCCACCGGTTATGAGCCGGTTGCTCTGACCAACTGAGCTAAGGGAGCATATCGCTTAATGCATTTCCTATTATACAAAAATTTATATATGTTGTCAATAGTTATTTTAAATTTTTTTTATTTTTTTGATAATTACTTATATTTTTTAATTACACAATTTTTATAATACTTTTAATATTTTTATTTGGGCACTTTGAAGTGCCCAAATTTATTATTGTTCTTTTCCTTCTGGTAGTGTTGGTACATCTAATACTATTCTTATTCTAAACGCATATTTAAATAATTTTCCAATTTTACTTTCTTTAATTCTTTGCCATAATGATGGTTTTACTTCAAATGTTGTTTCTTGTATATAGTTTTCTTGCTCTACAACTTCTTCAACTGTTTCTTTTACCTCTTCTACTGGTGTTGGAATTAATTTTAATGCATCTGCTATTTCTATTCCTATATAACTTAATGCTTTTGATCTATCTTCTATTCTTTCCATATCTATTTCTATGTGTAAGTTAGATTCTAAGTTTACTATTCTTGCATTAACTAATTTCATAGCATTTTGACAGTTTTGTGTTTCTTTATTTCTTGACTTTGATATTATTGTAAGTGCCTCTACTATATCTTCTGTATATTTATTTGATGCCTCTTTTAATACACCTTTCCATCCTTCTTCTTTTTCTATAATTACTTCTAATATCTCTTTTAGTTTTGATGCCATTGCTATATTTGCTTCTCTTTGGCGTATTAATTCTTCTATTTTCTTTGTATTTTCTTCAAATTGGTTTGTTGCAAACTCTACTAATCCATATGCTGCTTTATATACACTTGCTGGAAAGTTCTTCTTTTTTGGATATTCTACTAAATATGTTTTTATTGATTCAATTAAATCTTTAAAGTATGCATCGTCATCTAATTGAATTATCTGCTTTTTACTTTTTGGATTAATTAGTTTTTCTACCCTATCTATATTTGATAAGATTTTTTCTTCTGTAATTACCATTTTTACATTTACTATGCCAGATCTAGACATTGTAAACCCTCCTTTTTTCCTATGTTCTATATTACAATTGCAAATTTCTACAAGAAATTACAATAGGACTCATAATATTTTATTTTTTGACTTCTATTTAATTTTAATACATTTTTTTTTTCATGTCAATACTCAAATGCTTATTTCCGTAAAATTTAATACAATTGTAACATTAATGCAATAATTATTTATTTTAATTTATTAGTTTATTTTATTATTACTAATTATATAATATTAGTTTATGTATTTTTTTATTTTTATAATATTATTCTTTTTATATTTTTTTTGTTTAGTGATTGATTTTTTACTTATTTTATTGTATAATAGCAAAAGTTGCATAAAACATGTTTTGAAAGGAGTAGACTTATGGAACATATCAAATCTCTTAATAAGCAGAATTTAGTAAGTACTATTCAGCATGGTGGTTGTGGCGAATGTCAAACTTCCTGCCAAAGCGCATGTAAAACCTCTTGCACCGTTGGTAATCAGCAGTGTGAACAGTTTAAAAATGCGAAAAAAAATGAACCTAAGTAATTTTTAGTGACTAGAGCAACATTTTAATATGTTGCTCTAGTTGTTTTTTACTATTTTATGCAATAATATTACTATAAATATTCAATTATTAATATTCGAGGTGAAAATTTATGAATGAAAATTATTTAAATAAATTAGATTATAACAAAATACTTGAATTACTTGCTAAGTATAGTCTTACTTATTTAGGTAAAGAACTTTGCTTAAACCTAACCCCTTCCTTTAAACAAAATAGAGTTACAAAGTTCTTACATGAAACTTTAGAGGCTTGCAACTTAATTGTCCGTAAGGGGGCTTTACCTATTTTTGGCATACCTAATGCTAGCATTTATATTAAAAGTTTAGAAAGTTCATATTCCTTATCTTCAAAAGGACTGCTAGATATTGCAAAAATACTTAAACTTTCCAGAGAACTTAAAGACTATTTTTATAAGGATGAAAATTTTAATCTATCTGATTTTCCTATTTTAGATGGATATTTTTCTTCACTTTATTCTAATACTAATGTAGAAAAGCAAATACTATCTTCTATTATTGATGAGGATGTTATTTCTGACGATGCTTCTATTGTTCTTTATAAGCTTCGTCAAAATAGAAGAAAAATCGAAAGTGATATTAAGGAAAATTTGAACAATATGATTCATTCTCGGTACTTATTCTAAATATATAATGGATCCTATTATTACTATTCGCAATGATAGGTATGTTATTCCTATTAAAGAAGAATTTAGAGGAAATATTAAAGGTTTTATTCATGATATTTCATCAAGTGGTTCTACTGTTTTTATTGAACCTATGAATGTTTTTGAACTTAATAATAAAATAAATAATTTGAAAATTCAAGAATCTATTGAAATTAGTAAAATACTATCAAATCTTTCTAGTCTACTATTTCCTATTTGTAGCGAGTTAAATAGAAATATTGATTTGATTGGTATTCTAGACTTTATATTTGCTAAAGCGAAATTTGCTAATTCTATGAATGCTACTATGCCTAATATTAATAATGAAAAATTTATTTATTTAGAAAAAGCTAGACATCCTCTAATTGATAAAAGTACAGTTGTACCTATCGATATCGAAATTGGAAAAAACTATTCTTCTTTGATTATTACTGGCCCAAATACTGGTGGAAAAACTGTTGCACTAAAGACGGTTGGTCTTCTTACTTTAATGGCCTTAAGCGGACTTCATATTCCTGCCAAGGAAAATAGTAGCATTTATGTATTTGATAATGTATTTGTTGACATTGGTGATGAACAAAGTATTGGTGAATCCTTAAGTACCTTTTCTGCTCACATGTTCAATATTGTTGATATTTTAAATAAACTTACATCTAATTGCCTTGTTTTATTAGATGAACTTGGCTCTGGTACAGACCCTGTTGAAGGTGCTAGCCTTGCTACTGCTATTTTAGAATATTTAAATAAAGCTGGTGTTCTTACTATTGCAACTACACATTATCAAGAAATCAAAAATTATGCTTTAGTAACACATGGTTTTGAAAATGCAAGTTCTGAGTTCGATATTGAAAATTTAAAACCTACTTATAAACTTTTAATTGGTATTCCTGGCAAAAGTAATGCCTTTTCTATTAGTAAAAAAATAGGACTTTGTGATGAAATTTTAAATATAGCCAAAAGTTATTTAAAACAAGATAGCATTGATATAGAAGAATTACTAAAAAATATTTATGATGATAAAATAGAAATTGAACGTGAAAAAGATGAAATTACTAAAAACTTAAATCAAATAGAACTATTACGAAAAACTTTAGAAAAAGAAGTTATTTTAAAAAGTGATAATGAACTAAAAAGGATAGATAAAGCAAAGCTTGACGCAAAAAATATTATACTTTCTGCTAAGGAAGAAGCTAATTCTACTATTAAAGATATAGAAGAAATATATAGTAATTGGAAAATGATAGATGAAATTGACCTTGAAAATTTAAGTGATGCAGAAATTGGAAAACTTGTTAGAAATTTAAGAAATTATTCTATAAAAAATGCTAATAAATTACGAAATTCTCTTAATTCTTCCTTAACTTCTATTGTTTCTGAAGAAATAGTAACTCACAATCCACATTTTAATAAAAATATGTTGAAAGTTGGAATGAAACTTAAGTTAAGTAATTTTAATGATCCTGCAACTATAATTTCTTTATCTGGCAAAAGTAATAAAGTTTTAGTTCAAATTGGAAGTGCTAAAATGAATATTGATTTGCAGGATATTTCAAATATTATCACTGATAAACAGTTAAATACTACAACAATAAGAAAAGGTACTAATACTAATTTGAAATCAAAAAGTGTTTCTACTGAAATAAATGTAATTGGTCAAAATGTTGATGAAGCCTGTTTTATTATCGATAAATATTTAGATGACTGTATTTTAGCTAAACTTAAAACTGTACGTATAGTTCATGGAAAAGGAACTGGCAAATTACGTACACGGTATTCATACTTTTTTACGCAATAACTCACACGTTAAAAGTTTTCGTTTAGGTACTTTTGGCGAGGGAGAAATGGGTGTTACAGTTGTAGAGTTAATAAAATAGTAAAAGTCCGCTATTGCGGATTTTTACTATTTTATTAACTTTAACATTATTCATTCATACCTTACTATGGCATATTATTTACTAAATATGGCAATCCATTATTAATACTTGTACTTTGCTTCCAAAGTCCACTACCATATCCTTGATTTATTAAACTTAATAATCCAGAATTCATAGTTTTCATTTGCACTAGCGTATAATCTTTATAATTGCTCCAATTTGAATTAGCATCATGCCCTAATGGGTTTTCACCTGTAATATAACTTACATATGTTGAATTTATATTTCCTGATAGGCCTACTAAATTTCCAGTTCCACTTGCATCTCCCTGTACTATTTTAGTTGCATTATAACAATTATATATATAATTTGTGCTCTTATATCTAGCAGTTTGACCAACTATTCCTCCTACCCATAACTTTCCAGCTATACTTCCTGTATTATATACATTTATGATACTTGCATCTACCATACACCCTGCAATTCCTCCCACATTACATCTTCCATAATTACTATTATACTTTGATGTAACTGTTGCAGTATTATAGCATTGATTTATATTAGAACTAATCAATCCTCCTACTATTCCTCCTATAGCTGCTTCATCTCTAGTTATATTACTTGTATTATTAAAATGTATTAATGATTTATTATTGCACTTTTCTATATTAGAATTATATGACCAACCTACTATTCCTCCTATGGCAACTCCATTTGGTAAAATACTTCCTGTATCTCCTGTAACTTCTCCATTATTCTTACAACCCTCTATTTTTGAGTTATTATATAGTAAACCTGCTATTCCTCCTGCTACACCTAAATCTCCCTTACCAATAAGCCATGAGACTTCCTGTACTTGATAACATTTTATAGTTCCATTATTAGTACAATTATTAATTTTACTGTTTTCATCAGCCAATGCAGTTATCCCTCCTATAGGTGTTTTTCCATAAATTGTAGCCATATTAGTACAATTATTAATTGTTCCATTGTTTATTCCTCCTGCTATTCCTCCAACATATGTTGTAGCTTTATTATCAATTGTTCCTGCAACTATTAAATTATTTATAGTTCCTCCTATTACCATTCCAAACAGTCCACAAGATTTATATTTTGAATCTTGGCTTACACCTGTAACTGTTATTTTATGGTTATTTCCTTCAAATGTTCCTGCAAAATATTTTCCTGTCCACTCTTGTACACCTTCATAATATCCTATTGGAATCCAATTTGATTTTGTTGTTATTTCATTTTCTAGATATACTGTTTTTCCTTTAAATGTATTTCCTTCATTTACTTGTGTAGCTAAATTTTCTAAATCTTTGATGCTTGCAATAATCTTTGTATTTGTTACTATAACTTCTACAGAGGTTGCACTTTTATTTTTTGCATTTATTACTTTTACATAACATGGTGTATTTTTATAAAACTCAATGTTTTCTAATGTATATTGCTCTTCTTTTTCTTCTCCCTGTTCTTCATATTCATATGTTTTTATTCGTTCTCCTCCAACATATAAATCCATTTGCTTTATTTGGCTTCCCTCACTCTTTCCATTAATTGTTAATTCTACATGATTATCAATTACAGTTCCTGCACTAATAGTTGCAAGTATACTTCCTTCTTTAATATTATTAATTATAATTTCTTGTTTTGTTATTGTTCCATTTTGTCCATATGCTTGTATTACATAGTTACCATTCATTGGTATTTCTACTTGTATGCTTTTTTCTTGCCCAATTATTTTCTCTACTTTTATATCTTGATACTTTTCTTCTGATCCATTTTGTATTTTTCTACTTACTACAATTTGCTTTAAACCTAAACTATCTTTAGTTTTAGCAATTATACTAATTGTTAAATTATACACTTCTTCTTTTTCGTAATCTACAAATATTTCTGGTAACTCATTTTCTAATATTTCTTTTTTCTCTTGAAATTCAACCTTCAACTCTTCATCTATTATAAATTCAAATTTATCGATTATTACTATATATGGTAATTCTCCTTCACTAGTTGTAATTTTATTTATACCTTCTATTTTTCTTATCTCTTCTAACAGAGTAGTATTTTCTTGGTTTGTTTGATACGAAAGTATGGCTAATTCTAACTTTTCTTTAGAACTCTGCATTTTATACGTTTGTGCTGCTTGCTTTGCTCTATTAAATATTCCGTTCTCCTTCATAGATAAGTTTATTATAATTCCTGCTAATATTAATAGTAATATAATTGTTATAATTAATGTTATTAATGTTATTCCATTATTTCTACTTTTCATTATCTTTTGTTTTCCTTTCAAATCTCTTAGTTAATATTATATATTTTATATTTGAGTAATATCTTTTTTCAATAGATTATCACTTTTTAACTTGTAACTTATTTTCATAATATTTAATATCTTTTTTATTTTTAGCATTACTTATTTACCTCTTCTTTTTGGCATATTATTTACTAATTTTGCCTTTTATACATTTATTTCACTTGTTTTTCCCTATTGAATATTATGTTTTTCTTTATTATGCAATTTAGTATAATCACTGCTAATATTAGAAATAATATAATTAAGTTATCTTATTTTCATTTTTTCTTTTACCTCTTTGTTTATTCCTTAATAAAATCGTTCCATCTTGCCACTCTTTATTCAATACTTTTGTATGGTATTTAAAGTTACTTTTCTGACATATCATATAATATGTATTTAGGCCATATTATAAGGAGGTGTTTTCTGTTTGTTTGAAATAACTAAATATAAGAAGAGTAATGTAAAAATTACTATTCGTCTTCCAGAAGATATAGATATAATGTTAAGGAAAATTGCTAAAAAGGAAGATATGAGTTTTAATAATGTACTTGTAAGTTGTATTCAAAATTCGTTGGATGAAATGGATTTGAATAAATATAAGGATGTTAATATCTATGATAATTAAAAAAGTAACTTCATTTTTGAAGCTGAAAATCTTAAAAAGATTTTTTATATAAGAAAAATTTATATTTTTCTTATATAATTTGAATTTATAAACACAAATAAGAAACAAGAATAAAATTTTCTAAGCTCATCTTTCGCTAAGATTTCTTAGTCGTAGCATTTTAATGCGTACGAATAAGTTATGCTTTAGTAAAATCTAATTCTTCCATAACCATCTTCTAAGGAAACTCACCTACTTACGTGGATGACTTTCCTTAGAATATAAAAAAATCCGTTATAGCGGATTTTTCTATTATTACATTTTTTCTATTTATCTATTTTATACTATTGTATTTGACTGCTATTATAATTTCTCATTACCCAATTATAATAGTTAAATGGTTCCATAGTTTCTGGCATTCCATAGTCTACTCCATAAGTTTCTACTGTTATACTTTTTATTACTGGTTTCTCTTTTGGCATGTCTGATGCAATTTCATTTCCTTGCTCATCTTTTGGTGTTTCTTCTCCTTCTTTTAAGTCACTATCTCTATAATGTACTTCAACATTTGCTATTTTATCTACTATGTCTAATCCTTCTATTACTTTTCCAAATGCTGAATACATACCATTTAATGATGCTTGATCTTTTTGCATAATGAAGAATTGTGAAC
The DNA here is from genome assembly GCA_022791325.1 of Clostridia bacterium. Lineage (GTDB taxonomy): Bacteria > Bacillota > Clostridia > TANB77 > CAG-508 > UMGS1663. The sequence goes on along the minus strand of JAAVYV010000057.1, from coordinate 24,234 downwards.
CTGCTGAGTTATATCCTCCTGTTATTGCTGTGTTATTACCTGTATTGCTATAGTCTGAACGTGCCATTGCTATAGTTCCTCTTTCTAGTTTAATAGTATTTTTTACTTTATTTGCAATAAATTCTCCTTCTATCGCATATGTCTCATCTGCTAATTTTTCATCTAAATCTTTTAGGGTTGGTGCACCTGTTCCATTACCTTTTTTATCTCCACCTTGTATCATAAAGTCTGGTATTGTTCTGTGGAATGTAAGGTTATTATAAAAACCATTATTTGCTAATTTTATAAAGTTTGTAACTGTATTTGGTGCTTGCTCTGGGTATAATTCTACTTTTATTGTTCCAAAATTTTCTATTTCTATTGTTGCTACTGGGTTTTGTGGTTTAAATGTCCTATTTTTATATATTCCATATCCTAAAAAAGCTATTCCTGCTATAACTGCTATTATTGCAATTATCATAATTATTGTTAATATTTTGTTTTCTTTCATTTGTTATTTCCTTCCTTTCAAACTCGAAGAGTTTGTACTCTTCACTATTCACTATTCACTAAAGCTTTGTCTTTGAACTCTGGAGTTCTAATAGTTGCTACACTTATAATTATTTATTTTAGCCTTGTCTTTGAAGTTCAGACGAGCTACGCTTGCCCCCTACAATTCTTTAAAATCATTTACTATTTTGTGGGCAAAATTTGGTATTCCTATATAGCATTCCTTACCGATTTAGCCCCTTGTTTTATTCATTTATTTAAATTATATTTTTTTACTGTTCATTCTATAAATATTTTTATTGTGAAAATTAATTTTAAGGCATTTTAATAGCCCTTTAGCTTTCAACACATTGGGAAAATTAATAAATTATATATAGTCTGAACAGTAACTATATTTTACGATATTAAGTTATCAAATACAAATTGTTCTTGCATTCTTCTTAATGATTGTTTTATTGTTCGTGCTCTTACTTCACCTATTCCTTCTACTTCATCTAGTTGTGGTATATCTGCAACTAGTATGTGTTGGAATGATTTGAAGGATTTTACTAGGTTGTCTACTATATTGTTTGGCATTCTTGGTATTTTGCTTAGTACTCTGTAGCCTCTTGTATATACTCCTACTTCATCATAGTCATCAAAGTCATCATACCCTAATATTCTTGATATTACACCATTATTTGTTAGCTCTTCGTGTGATAGGCTTTTTATTTCTTTTAGCACTTTTTCTGATGTTCGTTTTTTTCCTGGTGCAATGTAGTCTTTAATTATTAATAATTCTTCTTTTTCTAACCCTTCCATTAGTTCTTCTAGTTGCATTTCTAATAGTCTTCCTTCTTCTCCTAGTTCGTCCATTGCTTTTTGTACTTCGTCTGCAACTTTCATAACCATTTCTGCTCTTTGTATTGATACTATTACATTTTCTAGTGTTACTATATCGTTAAATTCATATTCATTTAATAAGTTTAGTTTTTCATCAAATACTTTTTTATATTTCTCTGCTGTTTGCAGTGCTTGGTTTGCTTTTGAAATTACTTTACTTGTATCTTCTAAAACATACCTATCATAACCTTTAAATACTGTTATTATATTTCTTCTTTGTGAAATGCTGATCACTATTTCACCTGTTTGTTTTGCTGTTCTTTCAGCTGTTCTATGCCTTGTTCCTGTTTCTGTTGTAGCTATCTCAGATGATGGTATTAATTGTGCATTGGCATATAGTATTTTTTTTAGGTCTGCACTTAATATAATTGCACCATCCATTTTTGCTAGTTCATATAATCTTGATGGTGTATAGTCTATATTTAAACTAAAACCTCCATCTACTAATTCTAAAACTTGTTTACTGTCGCCTATTACTATTAATGCCCCAGTTTTCGCCTTTAGTATATTTTCTAGCCCATGCCTTATTTGTGTACCTGGCGCTATAAGCTTTAACACCTCTGTAATCATTAATTTTCTCCTCACTGCTATTATGTTATTTTAATATTCTTAATGCTTCTTCTATGTTCTTCACGCCTATTATATCTAATTTAAATTCATCTTTCAATAGTTTTTTATTATTTTGTGGAATTATACATTTTTTGAAGCCTAATTTTTCTGCTTCTTTTAGTCTTTTTTCTATCATATTAACACTTCTTACTTCTCCTGTTAATCCTACTTCCCCTATTACTACTAGGTCTGTTGGTATACTTATATTTTTAAAACTTGAAGCTACTGAAAGTATTATTCCTAGGTCTATTGCTGGTTCTGCAATTTTTATTCCACTTACTACATTTAGGTAAATGTCTTGTGAACTTAGTGGCATTTTTATTTTTTTTTCTAGTACTGCCATTAATAGTATAAGTCTATTATAGTCTACCCCATTTCCAGCTCTTCTTGGCATTCCAAATACTGTTTGCGATGTTAAGGCTTGTAGTTCTATCATAAGTGGTCTTGTTCCTTCCATACTTGCTACTATTACAGAACCTGCTGGGTTATCTTCTCTTTCTGATATTAGTATTGATGATGGATTTGTAATTTCTACCATTCCTTTATTTTGCATTTCGAACATTCCTATTTCGTTTGTTGAGCCAAATCTATTTTTTACTCCCCTTAATATTCTATATGAAAAATATCTTTCTCCTTCTAAATATAATACTGTATCTACCATATGTTCTAAAACTCTTGGTCCTGCTATGTTTCCTTCTTTTGTTACATGTCCTATAATTATAGTTGTTATAGCTTTTTCTTTACATATTTTCATAATTCTTGCTGTAATTTCTCTAACTTGACTAACTGTTCCTGCTGCTGATGAAATTTCATCACTATACATTGTTTGAATAGAGTCTATTATTACTAGTTTTGGCTTCATTTCTTCTATTGCCCCAGAAATAATGTCTATATCTGTTTCTCCTAAAAACATTATATTATCGTTATTTATTCCTAGTCTATCTGCTCTCATTTTTATTTGCTCTGCTGATTCTTCCCCTGAAACATATAAAACATTTCCTTCTCCTTTCATTTTGTCACATATTTGAAGAATTAGTGTGGATTTTCCTATTCCTGGTTCACCTCCGAAGTAATACTAATGAGCCTTTTACAATTCCGCCTCCTAAAACTCTATCTAACTCACCAACTCCTGTTGATGTTCTAAATGCTTCTTTGCCTTCAACACTATTTAATTTAGAAGGTTTTGCGCTTTTTGTTTTTTTCCCCTCTGAAAAACTTCCATCATTATTTTTTGTAAGTTTCTCTTCAAAAAAACTATTCCATTCATTACATGCTGGGCACTTTCCTAGCCATTTAGCTGATTCATAGCCACAACTATTACATACAAATACTGTTTTAATTTTTGCCATATTTTCTCCTTTTTTACTTTAAATAATATTTATTTTGAGTCCCTATACATATATTAATCATAATATGCTAAAACTATCGAAGTGTCCTAAAAATAGGACACCCTCTTAAAATATTACATATATAAATATTAAAATGTATAGCTTAATTTTTATTTACTAAAATAAATCAGAATGAGAACCTGTTCTTGATACAGTTAATGTTATTTTATCATCTTCAATAGCATAGATCAAAAGCCAATCTGGTTGAATATGACATTCTCTAAATCCGTTTATAATTCCCTGTTAAATAATGATCTTTATATTTACTTGGTAATGTTTCTCCTTTTACCAATAGTCTAACAACATATTTTAGTTTATCTACATCATAACCTCTTTTTTGTATTAATTTATAATCTTTTTTAAATTGATTACTATATCTAACCTTTAGCACTATTTATCTAACTCCTCAAACATTTCATCTACACTATCAAAAGATTTACTTAAATTTTTCCCATTTTTTACATCTTCTATTGCTTGTATAGTTTCTTTATTAAATCTAGGTTTTCTAATTTCAAATGGAATACCTTCATTTAATATAACTTGATTTAAAAATACATTAATAGCCTCTGTAATAGATAAACCTAAATCATTTAATGTTTCTTCTGCCCTTTGTTTAACAGTGGGTTCTACTCTTATATGCAAAGTATCTGTTTTAGCCATAATATGCACCTCCTATACTCTATTATATGTATTGTATCACATTTTATACACAAATTCAATACATTTGCTATAGAGTTATAAAAGTTTTGTCACTAGAACATATATAAATGTTCCTATATGTTTTTATCCAAAATTTATTAGTAATATTAATGCACTAATTACCATTGCCATTGACATTTCTGGGTCTGATATTATTTGCCTTTCTTCGGTGTTTTGTGGTAATTCATTTACTATTTCTATTTGTGCTTTATCTACTCTACTATAATTAAATCTTACTTCAAATTCTTTTTCTTCATTAGTTTGCATTTCATCTATTTTTATGTATTTTGTTCCCATTAATACATCGTTTTTTGAGTAGCAATCTATTTTTATATATTTATTTTCTATTTTGTTTTGAGTATTGTTTTTTATCCAGCATTTTGCAATACCATTTATTGATGTTGCTTGGACTTCGGCTGTTGTAATTAATGATGATTTTCCTTCTACTGGTTTATATTTATATGTTGTGTTTATTGCTATATATATCATTATTTGCGAAAATATAAAAAATGCTATTACCCAAATTCCATATGTAAAAAGTCTTTTCATTCTTGCCATATTAAAATCCATTCCTTTCCCTTTTTGCTTTGAAGGCACACATAGTAACGAAAGATTTTTTATTTCTTTCAAACTAATTCTCCATTTCTTATTTAATTACATTTTTCTGAATACTCCTGCTACTTTTCCTAGTATTTCACAGTTTGGTACTATTATTGGATCCATTGTGCTGTTTTCTGGTTGCAGTCTTATGTGGTCTTTTTCTTTATAGAATGTTTTTACTGTTGCTTCTTCTCCTATTAGTGCTACTACTATTTCACCATTATTTGCTGTGTTTTGTTTTTTTACTAGTATATAGTCGCCATTTAATATTCCTGCTTCTATCATACTTTCTCCACGTACTGTAAGCATAAAGCTTTCACTATTTCCTACAAAGTCTATTGGTATTGGGAATGTATCTGTTACATTTTCTACTGCTAATATTGGCTCTCCTGCTGTGATTTTTCCTATTACTGGAACTTCTACCATTTCTCTTCCTGTATAATAGTTTTTATTTTCTTTTGTTATTTCTTTGTTGTCTGCTCCTTTTAGTAACCTTAATGTTCTTCCTTTTTGGTTTTCTTTTTTGATATAGCCTTTTTCAGTTAATTTTGCTAAATAGCTATGTACTGTTGCGGTTGAACTTAAGTCTACTGCTTTTCCTATTTCCCTTACTGATGGTGGATATCCTTTTGTTTCTACTTGTTTTTGTATAAATTTTAATATTGCTTTTTCTCTTTTATTTAATTCCATAGGGTCTTTTTTTGTTCTCATTTACATCACTCCTAATTTTTTTATTTTTTATATCATATCACACAAACAAAAGAATGTCAAACAAAAGTTTTAAATTTGTTTGACATTTTTTTAATTATTCAGAGATTAATATTCAGATTAAACTAAAAAAGATGTAGGGGCGATTAGCAATCGCCAGTAGACCTCAGAGAATAAACTTCTATGGCCTTTGGAAAAATTCCTAAATTTAATTTAAAAAATATAGCACAGCCGTTGAAGTTCGGGCGATTAGTAATCGCCCCTACATCTGTTTTTAGATTGTTCTAATATATTAATTCAGTATAGTTACGATATTTTTTATAATTATGTTACAAGCTACTTATTAAATTATTGTACTCGTCTACTAATTTTTGAGTTTCAAATTCTATTTCTCCATTATCGTTTACATTCCATTTATTTTTGTTTTCTACTAATAAATTGATTATTTTTTCTTCTACTTCTAATCTATTGTTTATTGCTTTGCTTGCTTCTTCTAGTTCACTTACTACTTCTTGTAAGTCTTCTTTTATTTCGTTTCCTAACATTATTTCTTTGTATAACTCTACATAGCTTTCTTCTAGTTGTTTTTCTTTTACCACTTCCATCATTTTTTCTTCTGAACTCATTTCTATTAGTTTATTAATTTTTTCGTTGAAGTCTGTTTTTGTTTTTGTTATATATTCTTTTGTTTTTATAAATTCTTTACCATCATTTTTATAGTTTTCTGCTGTTAGTATTTTACCCATTTGGTCATCTTGCAATATATCCATTAATTCTTTACATGTGGTTCCATATGTGTTCATATATTCTTTCATAGTTTTTTCTACTACTCCATAGTCTCCTTTTGTTTTTATTTCCATATCAATACTATCTTTTGTTATGTCTAGTTTTCCTATTGCGTCAGCTTCTTTTCTTAATGTTATTTCTTGCATTAAGCTTGATGCTAACATGTATCCTACTACTCCTACTATTGCTAATACTATTATTATAGCTACTAAAATTATTTTCTTTTTCATTTTTTTATTCCTCCTTAATTTTAATCATACCATTCTAGTTCCCAATCTACAACTTTAACGGTATCTCCTTCTTTTACTCCTGCTTCTTTTAAAGCTTTGTTTACTCCTAATTCTTCTAGGCATTTTTGGAAATAATGCATTGATTCATTATCTTCTAAGTTTACCCTTCTCATTATTCTTTGAACTCCTGGTCCATCTACTACGAATATTCCGTCTTCTTTTATTATGGTAAATTCTTCTTTTTCTTCTAAAGTATACAGTTTTCTTTGTTTTATTTCTACAATTTCCTCTTTTGGAAGTGTTTTTAGAACTTCTGTTACTCTAGTAAGTAGTTCTTTTAAGCCTTCTCCTGTTACTGCTGATATTTTAAATATTTCTATATTTTTTTGTTTGGCCATTTTTTCTAAGTCTTTATATAATGTTTCATCTTGCATACTATCTATTTTGTTTGCTACTATTATTTGTTTTCTATTTGATAGTTTTTCACTATATTGCTTTAATTCTTCATTTATTATTTTAAAGTCTTCTACAGGATTTCTTCCTTCTACTCCTGATACATCTATTACATGTAGTAATAACCTTGTTCTTTCTATATGTCTTAAAAATTGTATTCCTAGGCCTACCCCTTGACTTGCTCCTTCTATAATTCCTGGTATATCTGCTATTACGAAGCTATCTCCATATTCTGATTTTACAACTCCTAAATTTGGCTCTAAGGTTGTAAAATGATAGTTTGCAATTTTAGGGGTAGCTGATGTTGTTCTTGATAGGAATGTTGATTTTCCTACATTTGGAAAACCTAGTAATCCTACATCTGCTATAAGTTTTAGTTCTAATATTAGTTCTTTTTCTATTCCTTTTTCTCCACCTTGTGAGAACCTGGGTGCTTGTCTTGTAGATGTTGCAAAGTGTGAATTTCCTTTTCCTCCTCTTCCTCCTGGAAAGATTAATTCTTTTTGGTCTTTTTCTGATAAGTCTGCTAACACTTCATTTGTCTCAGCATCTTTTATTATTGTTCCTATTGGAACACCTATATATAGGTCATCTGCTGATTTACCATATCTATGGTTTCCTTCCCCATTTTTTCCATTTTCAGCTATAAATTTCTTTTTATATCTAAAGTCTATTAGTGTGTTTAGGTCTTGGTCTACGTAGAAATATACATCTCCACCTTTTCCTCCATCACCTCCATCTGGCCCGCCAGCTGCTACATATTTTTCTCTTCTGAATGAAACAGCTCCATTTCCGCCATCACCAGATTTTACTAGTATTTTTACGTAATCTGTAAACATCTTTTTTCTCCATTTCTATAAATCATATTCTTTTATTTCACAATTTTTTAGTCCTAAATTTAAAAATCTTCCATCTTCTGGTATCCCATTAAAATACCCATAAAATGCTTTTGATACTCCACTATGTGCTACTACAAGTACACTTTCATAATTTTCTTCTTTTAATTTATCTAAAAATTTATACACTCTATCAAAAAATAATTTTATATTTTCTGATGTTCCATATTGTATAGTTGTGTAATAATTCCAGTATTCTTCTCTATTTGTCACTTCTACTGGCTTTCCGCTCAAGTCTCCACAGCTTCGTTCTCTTATTAAGTCATTATAAATAATTTTATTATTATTTACATTCAATATATTTGCTGTATGTTTTGCCCTCATTAGTGGAGATGAAATAATTATATCAAATTTCATATTTTTAATTTTATCTTTTAGTTCTTCTGCTTGTGTTATTCCTAATTCTGTTAGGTCTTCATCCTTTGTATTGTATTGTTTTAATGCATTATGAGGGACTTGTCCATGTCTTACAATGTAAACTTTCATTTTATTCCTCCATTTTATAAAATGTATTCTCTAATTTCACAATTTTTTAGTCCTAAGTTGAAAAAGTTTCCGTCTTCTGGTATTCCATTAAAATATCCATAAAACGCTTTTGACACTCCACTATGTGCTACTATTAATACTTTGTCATAATTTTTACTTTTCAATTCTTCTAAAAAACTAAATACTCTTTCAAAAAAATCCTTAATATTTTCAGCATTTCCATGGTCTTTAATAGAAAAGTAATTCCAATAATCCATTCTATATATATTGTCTTCTACTGGCTCTCCACTTAGCTTTCCACAATTTCTTTCACGTAGTCTTTCGTCAATTATCATCTTTTTATTATTTGTATTCAATATTTCAGCAGTATGCATTGCTCTTAAATAAGGTGATACATATATAATGTCAAAATTTATATTTTTAATTATTTTACTTAATTCCTTTGCTTGCTTAATTCCAAGTTTTGTTAGATCTTCAAATGGATTTGTATGTTTTTTTAATACATTACTAAGAATTTGTCCATGTCTTACTATATATACTTTCATTTAATTTTTCCTTATTTTTTACAGTTTATTTAAGCAATTTCGCTGGAGTGCGGGCGATTGCTAATCGCCCCTACATCTTTTTTAGGTTAAATGCTAGGAATTAAATTTTGACTATTCTTTCGAATATGTTGCTAAAATTCTGGCCTCCGACTTTTGACTTCTGACCTCCGATTTCCAACCTCCAACTTCTAATTAAAATAATTTAACTTCATTGCTTCTTTTACTTTCTTCATTGTTTCTTTTGCTACTTGCTGTGCTTTTTTTGTTCCTTCCAATAGAATTTTATCTACTTCTTCTGGATGCTCCTCATAGTATGCTCTTTTTTCTCTTATTGGTTTTAGTGTTTCTGATATGTTTTTTGCAAGCTGTCTTTTACATGCTACACAGCCTCTGGCTCCTGCTTTACATTCTTCACATACTGTTTTTACTTCGTCTTTAGTACTAAATAATTTGTGGTAGTATGATACCATACATATATCAGGATTTCCTTTATCATCTTTTTTTATTCTTCCTGGGTCTGTTATTGCACTCATTACTTTTTTTGTTATCTCTTCTTCACTATCTGATAAGTATATTGCGTTTCCTAAAGATTTTCCCATTTTTTCGTTTCCGTCTAGTCCTTTTATTCTTTTTCCATTTGATAATACTGGCTCTGGTTCTACTAAAACTTCTCCATATATACTATTGAATTTTCTTACTATTTCTCTACATTGTTCTATTAGTGGAAGTTGGTCTTCTCCTACTGGTATAAACTTTCCTTCGAAACATGTTATATCTGCTGCTTGGCTTACTGGGTAACCTAAGAAACCATATGTTACACTTTCTCCAAATAGTTCTTTCTTTTGAGCTATTTCAGTTTTTACTGTTGGGTTCCTTTGAAGCCTTGCTATTGTTACTAAGTTTGAATAAAACACTGTAAGTTCTGCTACTTCTGGTATCATAGATTGTATATATATTGTTGTTTTTTTAGGGTCTATTCCACATGCTAAGTAATCCATAGCTACTTGCCTTACATTTTTATGTACTTTTTCTGGATTGTTAAAATTATCTGTTAATGCTTGCACATCTGCTATTAGTATGTATGGGTCATATTCACCTGAATTTTGCATTTCTACTCTTGTTTTTAATGAACCGAAGTAATGACCTATGTGCAATTTTCCTGTTGGTCTATCTCCGGTTAATATTCTTTTTTTCTCTGACATTTATTTTCCTCCATTTTATAATATTTGTTCAAATTTCTCTTCTAGCTTTTTAAATTCTATTATATATTTATTTTTTATATCACTATATATTCTTCTTGATGTTTGTTCATTATATAAGTGTGAAAGTTCATTTCTTGATAGCATAATTTGTATCCATATTTCTCCATCTTCAATTATTCCTTGTTTGAATGCTTGTTGTATATTTTCTCTAGGACTTCCTGTGTTCTTAGTTATTCCCATATATTCTAAGTAATCTTTTATAGTTTTCCATGCAAGCTCAAAAGTGAATTCAAATCTATGTAGTGCTCCATCTATAATAATTTGCTTTGCATTTTCTGTTAGTTCTTCTATATCCTCTGTTAAAGCTTCTTCTAATTTAGTTAAAGCATTTTTATAATCTTTTTGTCTTTCTATAAATCTACTCATATTCTTTTACCATCTCTTTCTATTGAATCTGAAAGCTCCTTTTTAGTTACATCTTCTATGAAAATTAAATCTATCATATACGGAATTTCCAATAAGTCAAATTCATTTTTTATATTAAACTTTTCTTTATCATCTAAACAATTATATATAGCTATATCTATGTCTGAACTTTTCTTATAGTCTCCTCTAGCTCTTGAGCCAAATATTTTAAATTCACAATTATTATATCGTTTTATTATTTCTTTTATTTTATTATATGTTTCATCAGATAATCCATATTTTGTCATATTTTACCTCTTTTTCTTCTTAATATATTATAACTAATTATTGTATTTTTTACAAGTATATTTAGGAAAGAAAGTGAACGCAAAAATAGAGCCGATTTCGACTCTATTTTGCTACTCATTTTGCAGTGGTTATTTGTTACTTCGCAAGTCTGCCCAGCATCCCACTCAACTTATCAACCTCTTCCTGCACTGCTTCGGCATAGTTAAGGTCGTCTACTGCTGTGCTCAATGACATCTTTGCATCTTCCATCCGCCGATTCTCATCTGCGATCTGGTCAACAACAGTTGCATATTTTCCGTAGCTATCTGCTACCTGCCGTGCCTCTTCTGCGCTAATGCCAAAGAACTTGGATCTGATCCAGCTTTTGAACGAAAATGACTGTTTGATGCTCTTCTTTTCCGCATTGGATGCCGCCTGCTCGCTACTCACATTACTGATTTCCTGCTCGTAAGTATCTACGTGTTCTCTTGCCTGCTCTACACAAGCCCGTACATCCTCACTCAGTCCGTTTAACATCTCCACATGTAATTTCATGTTCATAATTTTTCCTCCTGTTCGGTTGAATATTTTTACTGTTACTATGTTTTTAGTATAACACATGTTTCCATAAATTACAATAGTTTTATGTAAAATTTATATAATACTTTTTTTATTTGTAACCATTCACAGCTAATATTAAATATTCAGTATATGTAGGGGCGATTAGAAATCGCCCCTACATCGTAAATATCTTTTAGACTGTAAATAGTAACTTTTATTCGTAGCAAAATGCCTTTAACTTTATTTTATATTTTTTATTTTCGGCTATTACTAAATACCATAAATATGCTAGTATTAATAGTATTGCTACATTTCTTATGTACAAAATTGTGATACTACATATACCTGTTAATATACAAATTGTAATTTTTGATATTTGGTTTGTATATTCATATGATTTTTTTAATCCTAATGTTATATGTAAAATATTTTTAATGACCCTTCCTCCATCTAAAGGATATATAGGTATTAAATTAAACATTCCTATTAGTATATTTGAATATATTACTAAATTTCTTTCTATTCCAAACAAATTTTTATTTATTATTAAAAATATTACAGTTATTATGAAATTAGTGATTGGCCCTGCTAAAGCAATAATTAGTTTTTTTACTGCTAACATATTTGCTTTTTTTACTTTTTTATTATAGTCTTCACATTTAATTTCAAAACCTACTGATACTCCATATGGCATTATTTCTAGTTTTGTGGGTTTAAAACCTAATAATATTCCAATTAACATATGGCCTAATTCGTGTATTAATGCAAACAACATTAATATTCCATATATTTTTATTTGATTTGTTAATAAAAATATTAAAACAAATATAAATATTTTCAAATGTATTCGTATTCTCATCTTTGCTCCTTTATTTATGCAAATGTCATTACATATTCAGGGTTTACTTTTCTACCTGCCTTTCGTATTTCAAAATGAAGATGTGGGCCTGTTGCATTCCCTGTTTGCCCTACTTCACCTATTTTTTGGCCTTGAGTTATTGTATCACCTTTTTTTACATATAAAGTTTTACAGTGTGCATATATGGTTAGAACATCTCCTTCTTGTATATATATATGATTTCCAAATGAGCCTTCTCCAGATGCTTCTATAACTGTTCCAGACATTGCAGCAACAAATACTGTTCCTTCGTTTGCTCCTATGTCAATTCCTCCATGGTTTGATGAAACTATTTCATTTCCTTCTCTTGGTCCATATCTTGATGTTATAGTAGCTACTAGTGGAACTATTAAATTATGATTTTGTTTTATATCATTTGCATCTATTTCCATTTGTGATAATTGAACTGTTACCTCTGGAGCTGATGTTTCAGTAACTTCTTCATTATTTGCAATTGTGTTTTGCAGTTCTTCCTGGTCATCTCCCCCACCTATTCCACCTGTTTGTTCATTTACTGTACTATTTTCTTGTACTACATTTGTATTTTCACTATTTTGATTGTTTTCTTCTTTATTTTCTTCATTAGTAGAAGGAAGTATAAATTGTGACTTTAAATTATTATTATAATATTCTATTGCCATATTATATATATTTCCAAAGTTTATATCGTATGATAGAAATTCTCTAGTTTTGGTCATAAAGTCTTCTGAAAATATATAATTTGAATTTTTCACTAAATAGAAAATAAAATAAATAACAAAACAAATTGCTACTTGTAATATTAATTTTTTATATAGCTTATATTTATCTGGAAAAGTTTCATTTTTATTATATGTATTTACTCTTGAACTAGGCAGTCTAACTCCTGTTTGCATTCTTCTTCTATTGTAAATTTCCTCTGCTCGTCTAATTCTTTCTTCTGAACTTATCACTCTTTCCACTAACTTAAACACCTCTTTTTTCATTTGCAAATGCATTTGTTAATTTATATTCTTAATTGATTTTTTTATTCCATATATTCTTAGAAATTTCGTTTATCAACTAAATTAACCAAAAGGGACGGGGGAAAATCAAAAAAATTTTTGATTTTCCCCCGTCCCTTTTGGTTGATTTTTGATTGATTATCTTATTAAAAGTCCAACTGTGCTTAGAAAAGCAAACATTCCGAAAAATATAGTTGCATATTTTAGTTTTTTGCATTTTTCTTCTAATTTTATTTTTTCTTTGCTTACTTTAAATTCTTTTCTTTCTATTTTTGATATATATTCTGATACTATGTTTTCTGCTTCTTTTATTACATAGTCTTTATTATTTTTTACTTTTTCTTTATTTTCTCCTTTTTTGTTTCCCGCCAATTCTTCTTTATGTACTTTTACATTATCTTTTAGCACTACGAATGCTTCTTCTATTAAATTTGAAGGTAAATTTTTTAGTACTACCATATTTTTCATATTTTGTATATCCATATAAATTCCTCCTATGTTATAATTCATTTATATAGATTTTTTCCACTTTTTCTTTGTTTATACTTACATTTTTATGATTGTTTCAAATATTCCCTCTGATACAATATCTGCTAACCTCATTACTCCATTTAGTGATATATTTTGCAGTGCTTTAAAGTTACATTTGGCTATTTTATAGTCTTTTGCTACTACTGATTTTATGCTTATATCTCCTATTTCTATTTTATTTTTTTCTAATCCTTTTCCTAATATTGTTTTACTTTTTTGTACAAATATTTTTCCTATGTTTTCTTCTTTTGAAAGTGCTGCATCTATTACTATGATTATTGTTTTTTTATCTATATTTTGTATTACTCTATTTATATTTTCATAACTTAAATTTTCACTTAAACTTCCATATACATTTATATTTGAATAGTTACATTTTTTTAATTCTTTGGTTAATTTACTTCCTACTAGTGGTCCAAAACAGTCTCCTGTAATTCTATCTGTTCCTACACATAAAAATGTTACTTCTATACATTTCTTTTCATTTTTTACTTTATTAAATATATAACTAAAGTCTGATACAAATTTTTCTTTTATATCTATATTTTCTATCTCTTCGTAATTTAACATTTTTATCACCTTTGCAATTTTATATTTGTATATAAATATGCTATTATTATATTTTTATACCCCCTTTCGTGGACTTATAATTATATTTATATCTTTATTATTTTGATACTTTTTTATAATATCCTCTGAAAATCCTGCTACTTCATTTGAAAGTACTATTGTTTTGTAGTTATCATTTACTAATTCTTGCATTTTACTATCTACTTCTTCTGGTCTTTCTATTTTGTACACATCCATTCCTAATCTTTCAGCTATTCTAAAATCTTTATTGTCTTTTTCATATTTAATCCATGATATTTTCATATTTTATCACCCACTTTTAGTGTTTCTTATTTTTCTAATTTTTATGCATAAAAAAGAAGCAATTTATATTATTGCTTCTTTATGTTTTTTGGGCTTAAATTGGTATTATACATTCTAATTTTTCTACTCTCTTTTCTAGATTTTCTATTGCTTTTGTATTTTTATAATTGGCTTCAAGGAATGATACTGTATTTTCGTAAATAGTATCAATCTTTTTTCCATATGAAAGTTCTATTTTTGCTACTGTCCTATTTATTCTATTTACTTCTTCTTTTAAGTTTATAAACTTAGTATCTAGTTCATCTAATTTGATATCTATTTGCTTAAATTTAGCTGTAAATTCTGCTTTCATCTTTTTCATTTCATCTTGCATTATTTTCATTTCAGTTTGCATTACTCTCATATTGCCCTGTATTTCTTTGATATTTCCTTGCATTTCTTCCATATTGCCTTGCATTACTTTTACGTTAGCTTGTATTTCTTTTATATCTTCTTTCATTCCTCTTGTAGTTTGTAAAAGTTCATTTAATATTTCTTCACTAGTCATTCTATTCTCCTTTCTGTATTATTTCTCCTACTTCCTTTATAACTACTTATTATTCATATTTATTAATACTTGTATTTTTTTCTTATGTATTTCTCTAATTCCCCTATGCATATTAAATCACTTTTTATTTACTATGTCAACTAAAAAATTTTGACAAAATTCTTCATTTTTTTATATTCTTTCTATTTCTTTTTTAGTCAAATATCTCCATTCCCCAACTTTTAAATCTTTAACATCTAAAAAACCTATCTTTGCCCTATGCAGTGCTAGTACTTTTTTTCCTACTGCTTCACACATTTTTCTTACTTGTCTATTTTTTCCTTCATGTATTGTTATTTGAATTCTTGAAATATTTTTTTCACTATCTATTTTTAGTATTTTTACTTTGGCAGGTTTTGTAATATAGTCTTCTATTTTAACACCCTTTTCTAGTTCTTGTATTTGTGCTTTTTCTATTACTCCTTTTAGAGTTACATTATATGTTTTTTCTATTTCGTGTTTTGGGTGTGTTACTCGGTATATAAAGTCACCATCATTTGTTAATATTAAAGCTCCCGAAGTATACATATCAAGTCTTCCTACTGGAAGCAATTTTACTTTTACCCCTTTTATTAAATCAGTAACTATATCTCTATTAAATTGATCTTTTACTGTTGTTACGTAGCCTATTGGCTTGTTTAGTAAAACATATACCTTTTCTTCTTCATTTTTTACAAGCTTACCTTCATATTCTACCTTATTAATAGAAGGGTTTATTTTAGTTCCAAGTTCTGTAACTACTTTTCCATCTACCATTACTTTACCTTCTAATATCGCTTCTTCTGCTTTTCTTCTTGATAATATTCCATTATTTGCAAGATATTTTTGAAGTCTTATTTCATCATTTATCATGTTTTCCCCTTTCTTTAGTCAATAAATTAAATTTATAATTGTAGGGGTCACCGTCTTCGGCGACCTGTGCTCCAAAGAATTTTCTTAAATAATTATATAAATTTAGGGTAATTTCTTCGCAGAACGGGTCGCCTAAGGCGGCGACCCCTACATATTAATTTTATTGTATATTTTCTAATTCTTCTATAATTTCTTTAAAATACTTAGGCAGTGGTGCTTCTAGGTTCATTTCTTTACCTGTTATTGGGTGTTTAAATTCTAATTTTTGTGCATGCAAACATTGCCCTTCTACTTTAAATTCATTTTTGCCGTTTGAGTATACCATGTCTCCTATTACTGGGTAACCTATTTCTGCCATGTGTACTCTTATTTGGTGCGTTCTTCCTGTGTCTATTTTTATTTCTAGTAGAGTGTATGATCCATTATTTGTAGTGTATCTTCCTAGTACTTTAAAGTGTGTTATTGCTTCTTTTCCATTTTTGGTTACTGCCATTTTCTTTCTGTCTTTCGTGCTTCTTCCTATTGGCATTTTTATTGTTGCTTCATTTTCTGGAACTAAACCTCTTACTAATGCTATATATGTTTTCTTTACTTCCCTATTTTTTATTTGATCACTCATTTTTATATGTGCTATATCATTTTTTGCAACTATTAATAAGCCTGAAGTATCTTTATCTAATCTGTGCACTATTCCTGGTCTTATTTCTCCACCTATCCCTGAAAGACTCTCTTTGCATATTGCCATTATTGCATTTACTAATGTTCCATCAGGGTTTCCATTTGCGGGGTGTACTACTAACCCCTTTGGTTTATTTACTACTATAATATCATTATCTTCATATATTATATCTATCGGTATCTCTTGTGCTTTTAATTGTATTTCTTTTGGCTTTTCT
Source organism: Clostridia bacterium (assembly GCA_022791325.1). GTDB lineage: Bacteria > Bacillota > Clostridia > TANB77 > CAG-508 > UMGS1663. The sequence continues at coordinate 7,388 of JAAVYV010000057.1, read as the reverse complement.
ATTTCTATTTCAATTCTATCATTTAGTGAAGGTTTATAAGAGGCCTTTTGCTCTTTTCCATTTACTAAAATTTTGCCTTCTTCTAACAATCTTTTTACAGCCATCCTAGATATCTCAGACATATTAGCTACTATATATGCATCCAAACGCATACCTTCACTTATTTCTACTACTAATACTTTTTTCATTATTTCATCCTCTTTTATTATTATTTAAGTGTATTTGCTAATATATTCTTAGGTATTATTTGTAATTTAGTTTCTATATTAGTTTATTAATATAATTTAGTTCATAATACAAAAATACTAAGAGTATTTTAATCTATCATTTTTACATATTATTTATTTCTTTCATAAATAATGAACTTGTCATCTGAATACAATTTTTTGTATTTACTATCCCTAGATAAAAACATATTTAATTTTGCATTTTTTACCATAATTAAGTGTGTTATATCATATTCTTCAAATTTATTTTCATAGTATGTCCCTATTGATGAGATACTTGTATAATCTGAAAATATATCTCTTCCTTCATATTTTCCATCTTCTTTTTTAGTTCCATTAAACTCTGGAGCATATAAATCTGCTCTTGAATCTATAAATACTGGTATTCCTCTGAACAATAAATAACTTCCATAATTATATTCATTATATAGCCTTATATTTTCTACATCCAAATTTTCTAATATCCATGTTGATGCCTCAACTGGGTAACTTATATTATTTATATATTCAGCATTTCTTTTTGGTTTATATAGAGAAAATGCAACCAATGCTACTATTATTATAGTACATGCTTTTCCTATTATTGTAGTCATAAATTTCGTAAATCTTTCGCATCCTTCTAAATCATATTTTTCTGTTAAATATTTTAATAGTTTCGAAAATATGAAACCTCCTATTAATACTAATAAGGAAACTTGTCTCCTTGACATGAATGATAAATATATTAAACCCGCTAACATAAATAAATCACTTAATTTAATTTTTACATCTGTAAAGATTAGCATTATGAAAAATAATGCTAAAGTTACCATAGCTTCTTTATTATTATATAGTGTTAAAGGTAAATGCTCACTAATACTCGCTGTTGTATTTCCTTGCATCGTTTTTGCTAAATATGTATATGGTGCATCTCCTAGTGGAGTTAACAATCCTGTAAAAGCACATATTATCATAACTAATACTATCCATTTTACAGCTTTATTTTTTGTTACTTTTATTTTATATGGTTTCTGACGCAAATTATCACTAGTTTGTTTTACTCTTTCTAATTTCTCCTCTTCATATATTAATTCTTCTTTTGCTTTATTTAATTGTTCATTTAATTTTTCAATCTTTTTCTCATTTACTTGTCTATTTAGTTGTTTTTCTATATTCTTTATTATACTTTTTTTATTTAATACCTTTAACCTTGAAATAACATTTTTTTCTGCTATTGATGCTATTATATATTCTGCTATATATGGTAAAAATAGTACAAAGAAAAAAGGCCATACTGCTACATGAATATTTGCAATTGCTATAGAAATTATTATCATCCCTAATAGATATATTTTTTTCTTAGTTTCTAAGAAGTTTTCTATAAATAGTACTGTTAATGCGAATAATATAAATGTTACAAGTTGAGCTCTCGCAGCAATAAAATCTCTTAATAAATAAATTGCAAACATACTAATAAAAAATGACACTAACTTATTTTTAGTTAATTTGTTATTTATATAATAAATTAGAATTCCTAATATACATGCAAGTATTACTGTTGATAAATATATAAATAGCATTCCCCCATTTTCAATTCCTGTTAACTCTCCTAAATTATATATTAAATATATGCCTGTATCATAAGCCCAATGTGGATATGTGTAGGGTAAATTCTCATGCCAAGAGAAGTGATCACACATGTCTATACCATTATTTAGTATTAATTCTCCTATTTTTATTGTATAGAATGTATCGTTTTGCAATGTTTTTGGGCTTATTGCAAAACAAAGTATAATTATTGCAATAATTGCTAACACATTAAATTTAATATTGATTTTCTTTTTTTCTGTATTCATATTTTTTACCTCTTTATTTTTTATTATGCTTGTATTATATAATAAACACCTTACTTAAAGCAAGGTGTTTATTATAAATTTAATACCAATATGCAAGTTTTAAAAATGAATTTACTAGTTTTGTTTGTTCTTCTAATTCTTCCTCATTTGATATATTATATTTTTTCCTATATTTTAAAGGTCGCAAGCTTGCGACCTCTACTAACTTTATTTTTTTACTTCTTTACTATTGTCCTCTTTTTCTAATTTTTTCATATGTATTCGTCCTAGTAATCTTTTTATAAGTTTCATTATATGGTAATATGCATTTGTTAAATTTAAGTATATTAACATCTACTATTTCTCTGTTATTTACTTTCAATATGCCATATATATCAATAAATATAACCGCTGATATAGCAAATATACTTAATAAAAGAATTATTGATAGTGATAACAATGTTGTCATATTGTACCTCCTTAAATAGTTATTTTTTAGGTTACATATATTTTTATAATATATATTTTATTATAATTTATGATAAAAATTAATCAAATTCAAGTAATTTCTTTAAATATCAGCAATTATTTATGAGCAATATAAAATATCAACTTATAATAGAGTAATTGTAGGAGCTATTATTAATCTTCCGTGCTACAACGACTTTTCTATATTTCTCATTTATAGCTAGGAATTTCTTCGAAGAGCCATAGAAGTTTACTCTCTGAAGTCTGCAAGTGATTGGCTTTGCATAACTTATCTCTAACTCGCTAATCTCTCGAAGAGCTAAGAAAATAATCGGCCCCTACAATGTAAATATATTTATTGCTATTTTAATATTCTCACACTATTTAATACTGTTAATAAACTCACTCCTGTATCTGCTACTATTGCTAGCCATATTGGTGCTATACCGAATAACTCCTAGTGTTAAAACAATAGCTTTTACTATTAGTGAAAATGCTATGTTAAATTTTATTATTTTCATACTTTTCTTTGCTATTTTTATTATATTTGGCAGACTTCCTATGTTGTTTGATATTAGTAGCGCATCTGCACTGCTTTCTGCTATTTCTGAGGCATCTCCCATGGCTATTCCGAAGTCTGATTCTGCTAAAACTGGGCTGTCGTTTATTCCATCTCCTATAAATATTACTTTTCCATTTTCCTTTAGTTTCTTTACTTTTTCTAATTTTTGTTTTGGAAGTAAACCTGCAAATATTTTGCTTATTCCTACTTTGTTTGCTATTTTATTAGCACTTTCCTCATTATCCCCTGTAAGTATTATTGTTTCAGCTATCCCTACCTTATTTAATTTTTCTGATATTTCGAAACTACTTTCTCTTATTTCTTCTTTAAAAGTTATGCTAGCTTCTACTTTTCCATCTACTATTAAATAGCTTGCATTTCTATTTATTTGTTCTTTTATATTGTTTTTTTCTAATAACTTTGAATTTCCAAATAGTATTTCTTTTCCTTCTATTTTTCCTTTAACACCATATCCTGCAATTTCTTCATATTCATCTACCTTTGTTTCTAGTTTTAATCCATCATTTTCCACTTTTTGTTTTATTGCTGTGGATATTGGATGGTTTGAATTTTTCTCGATAGCATGCATATATTCTAAAGCTTCTATTTCTTGCATATTTCCTACTAAATTTAATTTATCTATTTGCATTTTTCCTGTTGTTATTGTTCCTGTTTTATCAAATGCTACATATTTTGCCTTTGACAAATTTTCAATATGTTTGCTTCCTTTTATTATCATTCCTTTTTTTGATACTTTTCCTATACATGAAAAGAATGCTAAAGGTACTGATATTACTATACTACATGGGCATGATGCAACCAAGAATACTAGTGACCTCATTATCCAAGTTTTAAATTCTTGGTTTAGTATTAGTGGCATACATACTGCTATAATTATTGCTAAAATAATTACAATTGGTGTATATATTTTTGAAAATTTTGTTATAAAATTTTCAGTATTTCCTTTATTGTTTGTTGCTTCATATACTAAGTCTACTATTTGAGATGCAGTTGAATTTTTGTAGTCTTTTTGTACTTCGCATATTAAACTTCCGGTTTAAGTTTATACTTCCAGATAGTATTTCTTCATTTTCTTTTACATGTGCTGGCATACTTTCACCTGTTAGGCTTGACATATCAAGGTTTGCTGTTCCTTTTAAAATCTTACAGTCAAGTGGAACCATTTCTCCTGGTTTTATCATTATCTTTTCGCCTATTTTTACCTCTTCTACATTTACAACTTTTATATTTTCTTTTTCATCTATTATATTAGCTGTTTTTGCTTTTATTTCTACTATTCTTTTTATATTCCTATTTGAATTTTCTACTGCCTTTTCTTCTAAAAATTCACCTAACCTAAATAATAATACAACCATACAACTTTCTGGAAATTCGCCTAAGCAAAATGCTGCAATTACTGCAATTGTCATTAACGTATCTTCTTCAAAATTCAACTTAAATATGTTTTTTATTCCTTCTATTATTAGTTCATAACCTGATAATATTACTACTAGCAAATATCCTAGAATTTTATAATTTCCTAATATTGGTAAAAATGTTAGTATAAATATTATGATTGAAGCTATATATAAAATTATATCTTTTTTATTTAATTTTCCTTCTGTTTCGTTTTCCCTTGTATGGCAGTGGTCACAATGGTTACAAGTGTGATTGCTCATTTTAATTACCTCCTTTTTAATTTTAATAATGAATAGTGAATAATGAATAATTTTCTATTAGTTATTTAACAAGCATATTCCAATATTCATTATTAAAATTCATTATTCATTAAATTCTTCTAAACCCACTAGTATCATATCTTATAGTTATTTCCATAAACAGTGTCCCTACGCTTTTCAAATTAATGTTTTTCTTCTCTTATATGTTCTAATGCCATTGTTATTATTTTTTCTATATGTTCATCTTGCAAGCTATAATATACCTGCTTTCCCTCTTTTCTATACTTTACTAATTTTGATGTTCTAAGCAGTTGTAATTGGTGTGATACATTTGATTGTGTAAGGTCCAAGAGTTCGCATAAATCACACACACATAGCTCATTATTTAATATACTACATATTATTTTTAGCCTAGAACTATCTGCAAATAATTTAAATATATCTGCCATTTCTATTATTTCATCAAAAGAAGGCTCCTTACTTTTTACTTCTTTTATTTTATTATAATGTGGACATTTTTCGTTACATACCAAATCTTTTTCTTCCATTTTTCTGTTTCTCCTTTTATTAATTATATATGAATACATGAATATTTATTCATATATTAACTCTAAAAAAATTATTTGTCAATAGATAAATTAAAAAACACGAGCTACACTCGAAGATTTTTGGTACATACCCGAAAATCTTAAAAAAATGAGACTTTCGGGTACGTCCCAAAAATCTCATTTGTCATTATCCATTTATTTGTTTTGCAACTTCTTCTGCAAAGTTTTCTTCTTTTTTCTCTAATCCTTCACCTTTTTCAAGTCTTGCAAATCTTACTATTTTAGCACCTTTAGCTTCTACCATTTTTCCTACTTTTTCATCTGGATTTTTTACAAATGCTTGCTCTATTAAGCATATTTCTCCATAGAATTTTCCTATTCTTCCTTGTACCATTTTTTCTGCTATTTCTGCTGGTTTTCCTTCATTCATAGCTTGTGCTTTTAGTATTTCCATTTCTTTTTCTACTCTTTCTTGTGGTACAGCTTCTCTGTTTAGGTATTCTGGTTTAGCTGCTGCTATTTGCATACATATGTCTTTTGCTAATTCTTCTGTAGCATTTTCCATTTCTACTAAAACAGCTATCTTTCCATCTCCGTGGATATATTTTGCAACTGTTCCATTAGCTGATTCAAATCTTTCGAATCTTCTTATTGACATATTTTCACCAATTGTTGCTATTTTGTTTGTTAATACTTCGTTTACTGTTTTTCCTGTTTCTTGAATTGATTCTTGTGCTAATAATTCTTCTACATTTGCTGGATTTTTCTCAGCTACTTGTTTTGCTACATCTGCAACAAAACTTCTAAATTCTTCATTTTTTGCAACGAAATCTGTTTCAGCATTTACTTCTACTACTGCTCCTACTTTTCCATCTTCTGAAACATATGCTGCTGCTAGTCCTTCTGCTGCTATTCTTCCAGATTTTTTAGCTGCTTTTGAAAGTCCTCTTTCACGTAATAGTTCTATTGCTTTTTCTTCGTCTCCATTAGTTTCTGTTAGAACTTTTTTGCAGTCCATCATTCCTGCACCTGTTCTTTCTCTTAAATCCTTTACTTGATTTGCTGTAATCATTCCTTTTTCCTCCTTTTAATTTTAATAATGAATACTAAATAGTAAATAATGTATGATGAGCACTTCCTTCTTATTAACTATTTTACAACTGTATTCTACCATTCATTATTAAAATTAATTATTCATTATTAATTATTCACTCTTCATTATTCATTAAATTTTTCAATAAGGGTACAGTGGTGTCACTCCCTACGATGTATTTCCACAAACGGTACCCCTACATTTTAAATCAGTTTTCTCATATTGTAAAAAGGATAGAGCAGATAAAGGCTCTACCCTTTTTATTTTTTATATTTATTATTCAGCTTCATTTGCTACTACTTCTTCCATGCTTTCTGGTTCTTCGTTTACTACTTGTTCTTCTTCACTTGCCATTTCCATTGATTCACCTTGTCTACCTTCTATAATAGCGTTTGCCATTGCATCAGATATTAATTTTACTGCACGAATTGCATCGTCATTTCCTGGTATTACATAGTCTAAATCTTCTGGGTTACAGTTTGTGTCTATTAAACCTACTACTGGAATTCCTAGTTTTTTAGCTTCTAATATTGCTATTCTTTCTTTTTTAGGATCTACTACAAACATAACTCCTGGAATTTCAGTCATATCTTTAATTCCACCTAAGTTCTTTTCTAGTTTTTCCATTTCTTTTTTAAGTAATATTACTTCTTTTTTTGGTAATACGTCGAAAGTTCCGTCTTCCCCCATTCTTTCTAATTCGTTTAATCTTTCAACTCTTTTTCTTATTGTACCAAAGTTTGTTAGCATTCCACCTAACCATCTTTGATTTACGTAGTACATACCGCTTTTTTCAGCAGCTTCTTTCATGCACTCTTGTGCTTGTTTTTTTGTTCCTACGAAAAGGAATGTTTTACCTTCTTCTGCTTGTTCTCTCATGAAGCTATATGCTTCGTCTAATTTTTTAGATGTTTTTTGTAGATCTATAATGTGAATACCATTTCTTGCTTGGAATATGTATTCAGCCATTTTAGGATCCCATCTTCTTGTTTGATGT
>JAAVYV010000056.1 GCA_022791325.1 Clostridia bacterium | reverse complement strand
CATATAATTCTACTATCATTTGTTTAAAATCTTCATCATACTTTTTTGTTGCCATTTTTGACACACTCCTTTCAGTTTAGTATACATAATTTATTATACACTCTCTCATAAAATGTGTCCATATATCTATTCTAACACCAAGTTCACTTTATCTGTAACTTGATTTTCTAAAATTCCTCCATTTGCTATAATTGTTTTAGCTGAAGCTATATTTTCTTTATCACATGTTAATAAAACTTTTTCCTCATTCATTTCTTTGCATTTTTCTAACATTAATTTTAGCATTTCTTTTGCATATCCTTTTTTTCTTTCTGATATCAAAACACTATATCCTATATTTCCACCATAATTTAAAAGGAAATCTGATAAATAGTGTCTAAAATCAATAATTCCAACTAGTTTATTATCAGCTACTCTAATTGCTAAATAAACTGTGGAAGGGACAAAGTTATTACCATATTTTTTTGCTAGTCTACTATCAAAATTTTTCCATTCTTCATATGTTTTTACATCTTCTAAGCCTGCACAACCATCAAATGTTTCATTATTCTCTAAAAATGTCTTTCTACATTCCATTACCTGCTCTTCATATTCTTTTGTTGGCAATACTAACTTTAAGTTTTCGTTTGCATTCATTTTTTCTCACCTCTTATTTTTCTAATATTTGTAGCATATCAATTACAATCAAAAAAGCCTCACAAAGAAATCTGTTAAGACTCCTTTGTAAGACTTTAAACCTTACTTTTTAAGTGTAAGTAGCTTTTATATTATACTACCCTTTACCGCTCAAACATTTTTTGTTTTAGGTAAACTCTTAATATGTATATATTTTAAGCTATCTTATTTTATTTGTCAATATATTTTACATAATTTTCTGTATTGAAAATCAAAAGGGACGTTATTTCCATTTAAAACGTCCCTTTTTTGCTATTCATTACATATATGAATCTTGGTTCCTTTTATTGTTTCTCTAATTTTGGGCTCATTATCCAAATGCATAAGATATACACTTACACCTTTTTTAGTTAATTCATTTAATAAACCTATATTATCTTGTAATTTAAGATGTACTCCTCCTACAGTAGAAGCATCACAAAAAAGCTGTGTTCCTTGTGTAAGTTCATGCATAAAAGGTTCTATTGTTGTTGTATCTCCTGTATATACAATATGAATTCCATTAATTTTAGTAGAAAAACCATAGCAGTCCATTTCATTTCCTACATGATTTGTTTTAATAAATGTTACGAAATTATTGTTTCTAGTATAACGTTCTTCTGGAAAACCTGGAATTTGACAATATCTGTCTACTCCAGTTATTGTTAAAAATTCTTCTATTTTTGAACATGCTGTAATAATGTTTATCGGTTTTCTTAATGTAAAATAACTGTAAAGAGCTAATTGGCTAAGTGACCCTACATGGTCACCATGCATATGTGTTATAATTACATCTATACCTGAAATATTATTAAGTAAATTTTTCTTTTGTAACTGTCGCATTACTGTTTGACCACAGTCTATTAGAAGTAACCGTTTGTCTATCATTGCATATGCAGAAGTATTCTTTTTTCCAAAACCACTGTCTCTTCCTAAAAAAGTAATTGCTTGTTTCATATTTGTTCCTACCTTTCTTATAATTATAACAAAAGTTTTTAATAAAGTTTCGTATAACATAATACATTATTTAAACAATTTTGTCAATGCAATTATGTACATTGCATGTGACCAGCCTAAGCCTATTACCCATTTTGCCCTCATTGTTTCATTTTCTACTTGTTCTGCTAAGAAGCCGTTGTTTGTTGCCGTTCTGCCCACAAAGTCTATTTGTTTTCTTGCTTCTTCTATATTTTTAGTTTCTATATTGTATAATGACATCCAAAGTGTAGCTATTACCCATGGGTTATTTCCACCTAAGTAGTTATCATTTTCAAACCTTATATAACCTCCTGTGTAAGTTCTTAAGTTTAGTTCTATTTTCTGTATTGTATTTTTGATAATTTCTTGGTTTGTATCTAGCATTTGAAATGGCTCTACTATGCCTAACATACTTATATCTGTTATATTATCTTTGTTATTTCTTTTAAATGTTTTAGTTTCTTCATCATATAAGTTATTTAAGCAATAGTTTTTTATATTTTCAGCTCTATTTTCTAATTCTTCTATTCCCTCACTTATATTAAGTTCTCTTTTAATTTGAATCATTGATTTAAATGCTGCATATATTGCACTTAATGAATATAAATGTATTCCTTCGTTCATTTCCCACAAATCATAACTTTCATGTGTTATAAATCTTTCTCTACCACTTAACTTCACAAAAAAGTCTGAGTTTTCATTAGTAGTGTTTTTTAAGAGCCAGTTCCCAAAAGTGCCAGATATCCCATTAGGAAACGTCCCCAATGGGAACTTGGCTAATACTTCAGTCGCTCTTTGGCACATTTCATAGGTTTCTTCTAAAAAACTCTTATCTTTTGTCATTTTATAGTGCTCATATACTCCATACACTATACTTGCAGTTTCATCTATTTGGTACCCCCAGCATGGTGCCAACCTTCCGTCTGTGTAAAAACGTTGTTCCCACATTCCATTTTTACTTTGTGTTTGCTTACTGAAATTTGTATAAAACTTTGTGGTTTGCTCATGCATTTTTAGTATATCTAATGCTTTGGTAACAAATACTGCATCTCGTGGCCAACAGTATGAGTATCTTCCACTTTTTGTTCTATTTTCATCTATTTCTATTGCAGCTGATATTCCTCCTGTTTCTTCGTTTGATAAAAGTGGAAATAATAATATGGTTCGTGCATATATTTTTCGCATTTGTAAGTATTTTTTGTATGTAACCTCATTTATTTGTTCTTCTCCTGTAAGAAGTCTTTGCCATTTTTCTTCTTGTGTAAATATTTCTAAACCATCATGTTTTTTTACAAATTCTTCCCAATATTTTCTTGTATTTTCTAGTTCCTTTTTCGTATCTATCTCTCTTAATTTTTCTATTTCTTGTATTATTTCATCAAATTTATATTTTTCTTTATTATTATTTATATAAATAAATATTTCTATTTCTTTACTTTCTCCTGGCTTTAGCGTTCCTACATCAAAACTTACCGCTGAGTCATTTGCCATTCCTATGTAATCTTTATCGTGTAATACTCCTGATTTTATATCTTCACTACTATTATTTAGTCGATAGCCTAATATTGGTGTTTTTGAAAAAATGCTAAATGTATAATCATGACTATATTGCATTAATACATTATTTTCTACTTTTGAACCTACCATGTTATTGTAGTTTGATAATAGTTTTGAGTATATTAAGAAATTAACATTTAGATCTATATTATTTTCATTTGTAAATGTTAGTTTCTTTATTATCATATCTCTTGAAATTGGCACAAAGTCTGTTTGTAATACCACTAAATTAAAGTATGTATTTTTTATTTTTGTGTTTATTATGTTTGTATTATCTGTGTAATATTGTTCATACTCATTATTTATATCTTCATGCAAGTATATTATGTTAGAATCATTTACTTTTACTCCTGTATGCATAGTTTCTATAAATTGCTTGTAATCTCTTGTAGGATAAAAAAGCCTTAGCATTTCTCCTTTTTCACTAAAGCTTGCTACTATATTTTTATTTCCTATTATTGCTTCATTGTAATATTTATTCAATTTTTTCTCCTTTTTTGTATTTTTATATTGACAATATATATATGATATAATAAAGTTACATACAAAAACTGGTAGGTTGGTAAATCTAATCGCTTATAGAATAATTATTCTTTCTCGAGGGTCCTACCTTAATAAAAACAAGTTTACCGCAAATTATGACTGAAGAAGTACCTGTTACTTCCTCTTTTTATATTCTATGGAAGTTCACTATTTTAATTTAAGGCTGTAGGGGCTTAATCGGTTAGGAATACCAGAGAGGATTTGCCGAATTACGCCCTTTCTTGTTTTATATAAATCTTAGTTTACAATTATTCTATTATATAGTCTGGGCTTTTTGCATATATTAGTTTTTCTACTTCTTTTTTTATGTTTTTATCTTCTGTTTGTTCTAATTTATCATTATTTTCATTTTCTTTTAGATATATAATTTGTTTTGTGCTTTTTTCTTGGCACACATATATAATACTTCCGTTTATTGATAATTTTTGTATGCATATATATTCTTTTTCGTTTATTGTAATTTTATCTAATATCTTCATTTTCATTCCTCGTCCTTTCTTCTTTGTCTCTTAAAGTATCTTGTTGTTCTGCACTTCTATCATGTATTATAGGTGTTTCATATCTTATATCATTTCTCATATTTGATTGTACTGTTGGTTTTAATACTTCTGTTACTGATGGTATCATTGGAAATTCTTCTTGCTCTATACCAATAATTTTTTTAAGCTTTTCTTTTCTTGTTGGCTTTATAAAACTTTTCTTTACTTGTTCTATTAATGCTGTATTGTCATTTAGAGGTTCATTTGATTGTAAATGATATTTTTTTACAATTTCTTCTATATCAAATTCATCTTTCGAATATTCTTCTCCAATTTTACTTTCTATTAATTCTTTTCCTAAGTCAGTATCTCTTTTATCTTTATTATAATGAATAATGCTATTATATATTTGTCCTTTTTCTGCATTAGTAAATAAATCTTTATTATCTAAAAATCTTTTATATAAACGTACTCTATCTAAAATTTCTTCAATATTATCAAATCTCTCTACATTATATACTTCATCATCTAATGTATAGCATGAATCTATAACTTCTAACAATTTTTGTATTTTATATACGTCATAATAAATTTTCTCTATGCATTCCTCTGTTTTTTCATTATCTAGGAAACTTTTTCTTATTCTCTCATCTATAGCAATAACCGCAATATCTGCCATATTTCCCAGTCCCAATACAACATTTTTTTTATCATTCTTTTTATCAGCATTGAATATTGTATTTAAACTACCTTCACATACATTTATTATAAATTCTGGCGATAAAAGTTTATCTTTCAAACATTCATTAAATGTTTCTCTTCCTTTGTCTTTTAACTTAGCTAGTTCTATTTCTGTTACTCCAATTGCAGAGCACATTATAGAACCTGGCAAATTAAGAACTCCATATGAACCGTTATTTCTAGTGTAAATTGATAACCTATCATAATACATTGGTTCATCACTAGAAATTAGGCTTGTATATAATACATTTGCGTATTCATTAAGCATTGTATCTTTTTCATTTCTCCAAAAAAAATTATTCATTATTTCATAAAATCCATCCCTTATTATTCCCTCATTACCCCTTGTTAAATCTGTAGCATGTGAGCATTCATGGAAAAAATTGTCTATAAAATCATTTATTGAATCTTTTTCTGGATTTCTTAGCACATCTTTTAACATAGCTTTATCTATATATATTGCTTTATCAAGTGTTTTAAAGAGTCCTATAAGATTACCTCTTATTTTTCTAATTTTTATTATTTTTACATTATTTCTATAGTTTTGATATTTCTCTAAAAATTCTTCCCTCGACCATTCAAATTTTTCATTTGCACGTAAGAAGAAATCATATAATAATGGTGCTAGCCTTTTATCATATCTTTTATTTGCTTTAATTAAATCATCTACATATTTTATGATTTCTTCTTTTGACATTTTATCTTTTTGGTCTCTTTGCATTTGTTTCTCCTATCCTTCCACTATTCTCACAATTTGCTGTTCCAGTTTTTTTATTTTATCATTTAATTTCTCTATATCTCCATCATTTGCATCTTCATTTAGCATTTCTTCTTTTACTATTGAACTCATATCTTCTAATTCTTCTTTTAGTGTTTGTATTCTTCCTAATACTTCTAGGCGGATATATTGTCTTTCACGTTGTTTTGTTCCTTTTATTCTTCCTAGTCTTTCTACTTCTTCGTTTAGTTCATATTGCTCACCATATTCTGGTATTATTACTGGTATTTCGGTAGTTCCTTGTATTTTTTGTTTTAGTATTACTTGACCTTCTGGCTCTCCATGTACTAGGAATATTGTTTTTGGTTTTCTAAAAAATGAGTATATAAAGTTTAATAACCATTCTTGGTCTGCATGACCTGAATATCCTTCTATATATTCTATTCTTGCATTTACTGCTATTTCTTCGCCAAATAGTTTTACTGTCTTTGCTCCATCTACTATTTTTCTTCCTAGTGTTCCTACCGCTTGGTATCCTACAAATAGTATTGTGCTATTTGGGTTCCATAGGTTATGTTTCAAATGATGCTTTATTCTTCCTACTTCACACATTCCACTTGCTGATATTATTATTGATGATTCATTTTTTGCATTTAGTTCTTTTGATTCTTCTGCTGTTCTTGTAAATTGAAGTCCTGGAAATTCTAATGGGTTATCTCCGCTTCTCATTATTTCCTGTGTCTCTTCGTCAAACAAATCCATATTGTCCTTAAATATTTCTGTTGCTGATATTGCAAGTGGGCTATCTACATATACTGGTGCTTTCATTAATGTTTCATATTTTTTTCTAAAGTCTTCATCTTGTACTATATCCTTTAATTGGTTTAGTTCATATAAAATTTCTTGTGTTCTTCCTACTGCAAATGAAGGAATTACTACTGTTCCACCTTTGTCTAAAGTTTCTGAAACTATTTTCAAAAATTCTGTTGCTTTATTTTCATCTCTATTATGAAGTCTTCCTCCATAAGTTGATTCCATTACTAAATAGTCCGCATCTTCAATCATCGTTGGTTCTGAGAGTAGTGGTATATCATTGTTTCCTAAGTCACCTGTGAATACTGCTTTTGTTCTTTTTCCGTTTTCATCTGCCCATATTTCGATTATGCTTGAACCTAACATGTGGCCTGCATCATTAAAGCGTACATGTATATTTTCATCTATGTCAATTATTTCATCATATTTTACTGGACAGAACATATCTAAACATTTTAGAGCTTCTTCGGCTGTATAAAGTGGAGGAATTGGGTCTAAGCCTTTTCTTACTCTTTTCTTGTTTTTCCACTCTATTTCCATTTCTTGAATGTGACCGACTGTCTGGTAACATTATAGAACATAAGTCACAAGTTGCTTTTGTGGCATATATAGGTTTTCTAAAGCCTTCATTATATAGTTTTGGTATTCTTCCTGAGTGGTCTATGTGTGCATGGGTAAGTAGCATAAAATCTAATTCATTTACATCAAATGCAAAAGGTGATGAATTCTCCCATTCATCTTGTGCTGCTCCTTGGTACATTCCACAATCAACCAAAAACTTTTTACCTGCAGTTTCTACTAAGAAATTAGAGCCTGTAACTGTTTTTGTTGCTCCTAAAAAAGTAATCTTCATAAAAATTCCTCTCTTTCTCATTGTTCCCATTGGGGACGTTTCCTTTTGGGAAGTCTGTCCCTTTTGGGAAGTTATTTTTTTATTTTTTTCTTTATTAAATAGCTACTACACTATATATCATCGCTAGGTCGCAATTACAAAATATCTAAATTAACCAATTGTACTTAAGTTATATACAATAATTAAAATAATATCTTCTTTCTATAAATTAGTATTTTCTCATTTTAATACATTGTATATTTTATACTATCTAATTTTTTTTGATATAAACAATCTCAATTGTATTATAGTTCCCAAAAGTGACAGATTTCCCAGAAGGAAACGTCCCCAATGGGAACTATTGCCATACTCTTATTTTTTTGTTTAGTTTTACATTTAACTCCGTTTTTTCTGTTATTTCAATTTGCTTTGTCTCATCATGAGTGTTATCATCATATATATTTAATGTTAAAGTCCCTTTGCTATATTTTAACGTATATACTATTGTATCTAAGTCTATTATTTTTGTTTCATATATTTGTTTTAATATTTCATAATTTGTTTTTTCATTTTCACTTAATTTTGTTAGTATTTTTTCGTTGCATGCTTTTCCGTATTAGCTCTTTTTGTATATAATTCTTTTCTTTTTCTAGCTCTACTATTGGTAATATTTTTTTGTAATATCTTAGTTCATATATTAGTTTTTCTATTTCACTTTTTTCTTTTGCTTTTTCTATTTTTTTTGAAAAACATTCTAAGAAACTTTTTTCTAGCTTAGTTTCTAATCTTAGTACATTTTCTTTTGTGTTTTCTTGTATATTTATTTCTTCATAGAAATCTAACTTTTCTTCTAACTCATTTTTTATTTTTACATATTCCTGTGGTTCCATCTTTCTATTTATTTCTTTTATTTGCTCTAGCTTTTTGTTTCTTTGTTTTTCTAACATTAATTTTAAATGACTTGTACTAAATATCTTTTCTTTGTTTGGTAATTTTGCATTTCGTTTTTCGTATTCTTTTCTTAATTTTAGTTCATCATTTAAAATAGTATCTATTTCTTTTATTTGATTTGTTATTTGTTTTTTTTGCAATGATAGATTTTCTATGAATATCTTATTATTGCTCATATTTTTTAATTCTTCTTTTAGTTTTTGTATCTTTTCTTCTACTTTTTGCTTGTATTCGTTATTGTAATTTGCTGTATTTAATATTGCTACTTTTATAAAGTTTTTAAAGAAATATTCATTTAGTTCTTCTCCATAATTTTCTATAAATTTATTTATTATCTTTTCTATATGGTCTATTTTTTCTCCTTGTATTTCTTCTTTTGTTATTCCGAAGCTTTCATTATATTTGCTACTTAGTATTACATTGCTTGGTATTTCTTCTATTTCATTTTCTTCTTTTCTATTATTTATCCAGTTTTCTATTCCTTTGTTTCCTATTAATATTATTAACATTTGATATAGCTTGTTATATATTTGTTTTCCAAATTCTAATTTTGTTATATCCCATGACCATCCGTTAAAGTTGGTTATTAATTCTAGTGAGTTTTCTTTATTCCCTATTAATAGTGTTTGAATTATTGGCTCTTCCATTAATTCATATTTGCTAACAGAAATTTCTATTTCTTCTTGTCTCATTTTCATTATTGCTTCTAATATACTTTTTTCATTTTGAAAGGTTTGTATTTTTCCTTTTTCTTTATCTACTATACAGTTTATATTTTTTTCGTATAGTTCTTGCCCTTCTTTACTTGTCATTTTTATTATTTCTATTTCTTCACATCTTTTCTCTATTGTTTCTAATATTTCTTTTACAAATTGCTTTTTTGAACATACATTTACCTTTACTTTTTTATAGTCTTCATAGGCGTTTTCTATTTTATATAGCATGCTTAAAAGAAGGTTTTTTACATCACTTGAAAAAGCCTTCTGCTCTAATATTATTTCTAGTTCGTTATTATAATCTTTTATTATTTTCGAAAAAATATCTTTTGGCATTTTTTCTTACCTTTCTTTTGTGTTCATCTTCTTATTTATAATATCCTATTTCTCCTTTTTATACAATAGTTTTAGGTGTAAAAATTAATAAAAATGATTTTTAAAATTAGTCTAATTGCCACCAAACCTATTGACTTATGGTGGTAATTAGGTTAAAATGTCTTTGGAGGGGAAATATATGTTATATACTTACAATGAAATAAAAAATAAATATAAAAGCACTTATCAAATACGAAAAGCATTAAAAAATAAAGAACTCTTTAAAATTGAAAAAGGTATATATTCTGATATTCCTAACGTTCATTATCTGTCAATTGTAATGAAGAAATATCCTTATGGAATATTTACTTCTTATTCTGCTTATTATTTTCATAATTTGACAGATGTTATTCCTAATACAATATATTTAGCTACAAACAGAAATGCAACTACCATTACTTCTGAAAAAATAAAACAAATTCGTATGAAAGATGAATTGTATAATATAGGAAAAACTGAAATTGATTATGAAGGAATTAAAATAAATATCTATGATAAAGAAAGATTGTTAATTGACTTAGCTAGAAATAAAAATCACATAGGATATGATTTATATAAAGAAATAATATCTAATTATAGAAAATTAGTAAATTCATTAGATACACAAAAGATTGAAGAATATTTACAGTATTTTGTAAATGGAGATAAAATATTTGAAATAATACAAGATGAGGTGTTTTAATGAATATATATGAAACTGTTAATAAATATATAAGAGCAGGTTATTCTGAAAATGATGCAATTGCAAAAGTTGCTCAAGATATTGTTTTGCTTAAAATCGGAAACAGCAAATATAATAAAAATATTACTGTAAAAGGTGGAGTTGTAATGCATAATATTTCTAAAGATATTCGCCGTGCAACTCGAGATATGGACATTGATTTTATAAAATACTCTTTAGAAGATAAATCTATTCGTAGTTTTATAAAAGAATTAAATAATACAGAAGATGGAATAAAAATTAAAATTGTTGGAAAAATTGAACCTTTACATCATCAAGACTATGACGGCAAAAGAGTTTATATTCAGTTAACTGATAAACAACATTATTCAATAAGTTCTAAATTAGATATAGGAGTACATAAATATTTTGATATAGAGCAAAATGAGCATTATTTTGATTTTAATATAATAGATAAAAGTGTAAGTCTACTAATAAATTCTAAGGAACAGATAATTGATGAAAAATTGAAATCATTATTAAAATTTGGTATTACCTCTACAAGATTTAAAGATATTTTTGATTTTTATTATTTAATTAATAATGAAAATATTGATAAGGACAAGCTAATAAAGTACATAGATATTTTAATTTTTCAAGATAATAGTATGCGTGAAAAAAATTTAAAAGATATATATGTAAGATTAACCAATATATTGACTAATAGTAGATTTAAATCAAGAATTAGTACAGCAAATAATAATTGGTTAGAAGTACCTATAAGTGATGTTATTGTGAATGTTTTAGAATATTTTGATGGATTGGTAAAAGTTATGAATTAAAATTAATAAAAATGCCTAGGTGGCAGCGTACTTAACATACGCTTAGCTTTTAGCTACCTTACCTAGGTCTTACTATAAATATTTTCCATACTCAAAAACTGTATGTCAAATATTTCTTAGCATTTGTCTATTATAATTAATGGTACATATATTTCATCATCTGAATATCCTGCATGTTGTGATTTTAGTACTTCGTCACCTTCAGTTATTATGCATTTATTTGAGTCTTCTGCTATTGCTATAAAGTCTCCTATTGCTTCTTGAAATAATTCATTTTCTTCTCCAGTTCCAAATAAATGGCTTTTTATTATTTCTTCTTTTGAATATAATTTAAAGTCTTCGCCAAAGCTAGTATTAAATTCTTTGGCAAATTGCTCTTTATTATCTTCTTTTATTTTAAATGATACTGCTCTTTGCTCTAATGAAGTTGTTCTTTCTAACATTTTCATTATTTCTGGATAATCTTTTAAATAGATATGTTGTACTTCTTTGTGACCATGGTCTGCAATGATAATTATTATACTATTACTTAGGCTATTGCATAATTCTTCTGCTTTACTATTTCTTGTTTCAATTAGTTTTTTTACTCTATCATCATCTGGTCCAAAGCCATGCATTGAATGGTCTGGTTCATTATCATATGCGTAGATATATTTTTTCCCTTCTTTATTACATTCTTGTTTTATAATTTGTATCATTTCTTCTAAATTATTGTACTTATTTTCACCAAAAGGGAATAATTCTACTGCATTATATTCTGTGTTTTCATTTATTTCATTAACTATAGTTTTTTGTACTAACTTATCTTTTACTTTTAGAAATTCATTGCTTACTTCTTCTTTTCCTTTTTCACTGTTTAAAAATAGTGTTATTGTTTCATCAATAGGTGCTATATACATGTTCCAACCAAGCCAACCATGCTCAATTGGATTTAGCCCAGTACGAATTGATGTTGTTGCAGCAGTTGTTGTTGCTGGAAATACGGTTGTGATTTCTTTAATTTTATTTTTTCTAAAAAATGAATTTTGTTCTAAAGTTCTATCTAATATTCTTGAACCCATTCCATCAAATAGTATAAGTACAACATTTTTAGGTTGTTTGTCATTTAATAATTTATCTATATATTCTATAGAATTATGTTTTGTTTTTAATCCAAAATATTTCTGAATTGAACATGCTAAATTGGTTAAACATTCATTATAATCATTCTTTACTAGCATTAAAGTTTCTCCTTTATTATATTTTTTTGCGTTTTTGTTTATATATTTCAATTAGGTCTTGGTCGTTTTGATTCTGTGGTAAATCGTCTATATCAAAAAACTTCATATCTTTTGACTCTGCATCCCATTTTAGTTCTCCTGAATATTTTTTTATACAATATAATGCTGTATTGTTTATTACTACATCTCCATTTGGATATTCGTTTCTTCTACTTAGACCTGAAACTATATCTATAAGTTGTAAATCTTCTTCTTTTACATCTAAGTTAGTTTCTTCTTTAATTTCTCTAATTACTGTATCTTGAAATCTTTCTCCTAATTCTTGACAGCCTCCTGGCAGACCCCATTTATCACGGTCTGCTCTACTTTGCAATAATATTTGACCTTTATTATTTACAATAATAGCTGCTGCTCCATCTTGTAATAATACAAATTTGTGTTTTAATTTTCCCATACATAACCTTGTAAATACTGGATACCCAATAATGTTACTTAGCTCTATAATTTCATTTGGTGATAGTGGTTCTATTATTTTTATCAATTCTTCGTATGTTATATTTCTTTGTTCTTTTGTTGTTAGCTTTTTTATTTCATTTAGAATATCTTTGTTGTTCATAATTTTTTCCTTTTCCATTACTCAAAAATCACCATTTCTTCATCATTTATATAAATTGCTTGATTATTTGTTAAATTAATTGCATCATCATTTTCTATTACTCCATTTTTGCTTCCTTTTTCGCAATGCACATCTAATTTGTTTTTTATAAATTCTAAATTGTTTTCGTATTTTCCTGATGTTGATACACTTCCTGCACTTACACCAATATATATTCCACCATTATTTATAAATTTATTTACAACTTCCTTAAAGTTAATTTCATTCATTCTATCTACTAAGTATTTTGTATTACCACCACATACATATATTGCATCAAATTTTTGTAGTTCTTCTTCATTAATTGCTTTATGCATATTGTATATAGTTATATTTTCTTCTTTTATTCCACAGTTTAATAAATCATCTGCACATTTAGATAGTATCTTTACTGCACCAATATCTATAGCAGCAGTTATTATAAATAACACCTTTGTTTCTTCTACGTTTTTATTTAAAAGTTCTAAAAATTTATTTTCTATATTTTTATTTTCAAATCCTGTACTTGTTAATAGTATTTTTTTCATTTTTTTACTTTTCTCCTTTTTTTGTTGTTTCTTAAATATTATTTAAATAACGACAATCTCTTTGTAATAGGATTTATTTTTTCTATTTCTCCAAATGCTAATATTCCATAATAATTATGTTCTTCTGTTTCTATTTCTTTTGTTTTCGTTAATTGCTCTTTATATGTATCTCCTGTCATTGTTTCTATGAAATCTACATATAATATTCCTTCTTCTTCAAATTTTCTTCTGACTTTCTTTATCTCATTATTCTTTCCTCCGTAGGACTATTAATGATAAGCCAGAAATGCTTTTATGCGAATTTTCATTTTTATCTTTGAAATCTATAAATGACATTTTCTCTCTTGTTTGTTCATCTGCAATATTAACTAATCCCAATCCCATATGTGCTATTGCATTTAAGGCTTTCCCTGTTTCTATCTTTTCATTAATTACTGCTACAAATTTATATTTATCATTATATACCATTTTAATTTTCCTTTCATATCTTGTATTATTTCTGAATTTTAAGGGTAGATTGCTGTTTTTTCTCAAAGATGTATTTTTTCTTATTGGCTTCCGATTGGGGACAGTTCCTAATCTATCCAGATTATTTTTGTTTTTTCCCTCTTTGTTCTTCTCTATCTTGTTTCCGATTAGGAACCGTCCCCAATCTACCGTCCTCAAAAATCTAGTCCTCATATTTTAGTATTCTTCTTGGTTTGAGTTTAGGGCTCCTATTTTCTTTATTGTGTCCATTGCTTTTGCTACTTCTGAGGTTGGTTCGGCTGGAGTGGCTACTTGGGTTGCGCCCATTTTTAGTTCTGCCCATCTTTCTTTTGTCATTAGCACTTCACGTGGTTTGCTTCCTTGGTAGCCTGATATTATTCCTCTTTCTTCCATTTGGTCTATTATTCTTCCTGCTCGTGCATAGCCTACTTTGAATCTTCTTTGTATAAATGAGGTTGAGGCTTGCCCTGTTTCAACTACTACTTCTATTGCGTCCATTAGGAATGGGTCTGTTTCATCTTCTGATGCTTCTTCCATCATTTCTTTGTCTGATTTATTTGAATTTTCTATACTTTCTAGTATGTCTTCATTGTATGTTACTTCTCCATTTGCTTTTACAAAGTCTACTATTTTTTCTACTTCTCCATCTGATACAAACGCTCCTTGTACCCTTGTTGGCTTTGGTGCTCCTGCTGGGTAGAATAGCATGTCTCCTTTTCCTAGTAGTTTTTCTGCTCCTACCATGTCTAGTATTGTTCTTGAGTCTACTTGTGATGATACTGCAAATGCTATTCTTGATGGTATGTTTGCTTTTATTAATCCTGTTATTACATCTACTGATGGTCTTTGTGTTGCTATTACTAGGTGCATTCCTGCTGCTCTTGCTTTTTGTGCTAGTCTACATATCGCGTCTTCTACATCGTTTTTTGCTACCATCATAAGGTCTGCAAGCTCGTCTATTATTATTATTATGTGTGGCAAGCGACCTATACCTTCTTCATTTTTTATTGCTTCATTATAGCCTTTTAAGTCCCTTACGCCTTTTTCTGCAAATGCATTATATCTATTTTCCATTTCTTGAACTGCCCATGCTAGTGCTCCAGCGGCTTTTCTTGGGTCTGTTACTACTGGTATAAGAAGATGTGGTATTCCATTATATACTGATAGTTCTACTACTTTTGGGTCTACCATTACTAGTTTTACTTCACTTGGTTTTGCTTTATATATTATACTTGATATTAATGTGTTTATACATACTGACTTTCCTGAACCTGTTGCCCCTGCTATCATTACATGTGGCATTTTTGCTATGTCAGTTACTATTTCTTTTCCTGCTACGTCTTTTCCTAGTGCAAATGCTAGTTTTGATTTATGGTTTCTGAATTCGTCTGTGTCTATTATATCTCTAAAGTGTACTACTTCATTTTCTTTATTTGGTACTTCTATTCCTACTGCTTGTTTTCCTGGTATTGGTGCTTCTATTCTTATTGTTTCTGCTGCTAAGTTTAGTGCTATGTCATCTGCTAAGTTTGCTATTTTACTTACACGTACACCTTCTGCTGGTTTTAGTTCATACCTTGTTATTGCAGGTCCTACTGATACATTTTCTACTTTTGCTGATACACCAAAACTGTATAGAGTTTTTTGAAGTTTTGTTGCTGTATCTGTAACTGCTTTTTTGCCTCCTTTTGGACCTTTTGATTCTCCTTCACTTAAAAGTTCTACTGGTGGGAATTCGTAATTTTCTTCTTCTACTGCTATTGTATGTTCTAGGTTTAACACTTCTTTTACTTTTTCTTCTTTTGTTTCTACTTCTTGTTTGAATAAATTGCTTTCTATTACATTTGGCTTAAATTGTTCATTTTCTAATCCTAAAGGTACTAATTCATCTTTATCGTGGTTATATTTCTTTATTTTCTTGTTTTCTTCTAATCCATTTAAGTTTATTGTTAATTGATTTTCGTCAATTTCCATTGCTTTGCGTCTAGCTTCTTCTTTTTCTCGCTTACGTCTTTCTCTTGCCGTTTCTTTTCTTGTTTCTATTTCGTTTATTTCTCTTATTGGACTTACTTTTGCTGTTTTTCTTTCTTGCTCTTTATATTCTCTTCTTTCCTTTTTCTTTATTTGCCTTTTTTCTTCTAAATTATCTACTGTATTGGCTATTAGTTCTGCTGGTTTTATGGCAAATATGAATATTATTAATACTATTGCTACTCCTAAGGCTAATATTATTGT
This sequence comes from Clostridia bacterium, assembly GCA_022791325.1. Lineage (GTDB taxonomy): Bacteria > Bacillota > Clostridia > TANB77 > CAG-508 > UMGS1663. The sequence goes on along the minus strand of JAAVYV010000056.1, from coordinate 27,432 downwards.
TCCTAAAGAACCTAACATGTTTATAAGTGGTGCTGCTAAAAGAGTTCCTATTACTCCTCCTCCTATATTTCTTTCACCTAGGTAATATGCTTGCTCTACTATCTCTTTTATATTTTTTGATATATTTATATGACCTGCTGATATTTGGAATACGCTAAGTATAATTGATATGCATATTAGGAAAATTGTATATTGCATAAGTTTTTTATTTAAAACATCTTTTTCTTTATTGCAAGCTATATATATTGCTATTGCAAAAATTCCTATTGGTACTATGTATTTTATATATCCCATTATTCCACCTAATGCTGGGCTTAGGTGCTCACCTATAAAACCTGATTTCATATATATTAATACTGCAAGCAGAATGCTCATAATTATCATTGAAACTACTGCTACATCTAAGCTTACTTTCTTTTCTTTCTTTCTTCTACTTTTACTTCTTGCCATTTTTAACGTCCCTTTCTTATGTATTTATATTTTTATATAATAATCCTATTTTTATAGGTTAATTTTATCATTACAATGTTATATTTGCAAGGAAAAGTGGTTAATTTTATAAAATATGATTTATAAAAAAATAATAAACGAATAGTATACATTTTATTTATAAATATGTATTTATTCGTTTATTTTTTGTTTAGTATTCTATTATATAAAATTATAATCTTTCTATTTCTTCTTTCGTTAATCCTGTGGTTTTTATAATTATTTCAATGTCAATATTCTCTTCTTTTAATTTTTTTGCTATTTCTATACTTTTATTTCTAGTTCCTTGTTCTAGTCCACGTTCATATCCTGTATCTAATAAGTTATTTTGATCTAATATGTACTTTTCTCTTAGGTGAGCTAAATATTGTTCATATTCATTATCACTTATTTCCTCTAATATTTTCTTTGCTTTTTTTATTGGTTCATTAGCTTTACTCATATCAAAATCACCTACTCCATTAATAAAATTAACCCAAATATCTAGCTTTTTATTTTCTGAGTACTGTTGTATTTTGGATAACTCTATTATATGAATTTCCATAGCATCTGTCAAGACTACATCTGAGTAATCTTCTTCTCTAAAATTCCACTTTGTTTTATATTTCTTAATTACTTTAAGATTTTCTATGTTAAAGTTTGTAAATAATATTGCTATACATTTATTTGTCTCTTTGTATTTTTGACCTTTTTTAATATTTTGACTATACATTTTACTTAAATAAAATAGTAATCTTTTTTCTATATTTTTTTGATCTACTACTTGCATTTCGATATCACAGTCAATATTATTATTTAGTTTTGCTCTGATATCTAATATTCCAAGCTTATCATCAAATACTTCTCTTTCAAGTATCCTTTTACAGTTTAGTTTTACATCATTTACTGGCTCTTTTAATACTGCACTTAGTAAATCTTTAGTAATTGCTTCATTGCCTGTAAAACCGAAAACACGCTTAAAAGTGTAATCATTTTTTAATTCTAATAGCTCGATAATATCAACTCCTTTATTTTTAATTTTTAATTAATTTGGAAATATTTTAGGAAAGATTTTCCTAAAAGTTTAATTAGATTTAAAATAAAATACTAAACAAAATCATATTAACATAAACTTTCAAAAGTTGCAATAGCAAACTTTTGGAAGTTTTGTCGAAAATGTTGTTTATATAAAAAGGTATCCCCTCCATGTCATTTTGATATGGAGGGGACGTGCATAGTTTCTTATTTAAAAAACTGTATTCTATCCTCAAGTTTATAATTTGCTTTTATGCTTATGATTTCATCTTTTAATCTTTTCTCTTTGTCTGAAATCATAAAAGGATTTTGTTTATAATCTACAAATGTTTGAGTATTTTTATTCATAACTCGCTTTGGTACAATTTGTATATTCCAGTCCATTAATAAATAATTATAAAAATATTCATAGATGTTAAATTTAGAAGTTTGTATTGTTCTTGGCCATTGGCTTTCGACAGAATCTATGTCGCATGATTGTATTAAGATACTTTTTAATATATCTATTTCATCACTTGTCATTATTATTCGTTTAGGCCTATAGCAGTTATCATTAGAATTAATCCAAAACTTTGGGCTATATCCTGTTGTTTCAAATATTTCTATTATTCCTCTTCCAATTTCTGTTTTTTCACTAGAATATACTTCTAAAAAATATTGATATAATTTAAGTTTTATATATTTTTCAGAATTTATATATTCAAGATTTCCTAAATATTTTATCATACTTGTTACATTTTGTATTGCCTCTTGTTTATCGTATGGGCAATATACTCTTAAAGGATTAAATAATTGTTGAAATGTTTTTAGTATTTTACTCCCACCATGTCTTGAATCATTTTCACTAATATTGACATATTCATCGTCTATTCTAGGATCAATAAATATTCCATGGTCGTAGAAACCTTTATAAATCCGTTCATAATGTTCATAATACTTTAATGCCATATTTTTTCCTCCTCTAGACATACATATACAGGTTTATAGTCACAAATTTTTTATAGTTTTTCCTATTTATCATTTCTTTCAAAAAAATACAATGTAATTACAGTTGTTTTATTTATATACCAATATTGTTTAGTTATTTTATCATATTCTGTAAACAATTACAAGCTCCCTGCTAAAAAACTGTTACTTTGTATTCTCTGTTTATTCTTAGTTTGTTATAATTGTCTAAACAATAAAAACGAATATAATACATTTTATTTACAAATATGTATTTATTCGTTTATTTTTGTTGTTTAGTATTTTATTATATAAAATTATAATTTTTCAATTTCTTCTTTTGTTAATCCTGTTGTTTCTATTATTATTTCTATATCAACTTTTTTCTCTTTTAATTTTTTTGCTATTTCAGTTTTAGCTCTTTCGAAACCAGTTACTTCAAGAGCATTTTGATCCAATATGTACTTTTCTCTTAAATCTGCTAAATATCTTTCATGTTCATCCATACTTATTTCTTCTAAAATTTCTTTTGCTTTTTTTATAGGTTCATCTACTTTACTCATATCAATATCACCTGACTTTACAATAAAATTTACCCAAGTATCTAATTTATCATTTAATGAATATTTTTGTACTTTTGGTAATTCGATTATATATATTTCCATTACATCTGTCAAGATAATATCTTTATACTCTTCTTCTCTAAAATTCCATTTTGTTATGTATTTTTGTATATTTTCAAGATTTTTTATTTCAAAATCTGTGAATAAAATAGCTATACATTTATTGGCTTCAACATATTTTTTTCCTTTTTTAATACCTTTACTGTACATTTTGCTCAAATAGTATAAAATTCTCTTCTCAATATTTTTCTTATCAACTACTTGCATTTCAATATCACAATCAATAGAATTATTAATTTTGGCTCTAATATCAAGTATCCCAATTTTATCGTCGAATAATTCTCTTTCAATAATAGAATTACAGTCAAGGACAATATTAGAAACAGGTTCTTTTAATATACAGTTTAATAAGTCCATCGTAATTGCTTCATTGCCTGCAAAACCAAAAACACGCTTAAAAGTGTAATCATTTTTTAATTCTAATAGCTCGATAATATCAACTCCTTTATGTTTAATTTTTAATTATTTTGGAAATATTTTAGGAAAGATTTTCCTAAAAGTTTAATTAGATTTAAAATAAAATACTAAACAAAATCATATTAACATAAACTTCCACAAGTTGCAATAGCGAACTTTTGGAAGTTTTGTCGAAAATGTTGTTTATATAAAAAGTTGTCCCCTCCATGTCATTTTGATGTGGAAGGGATGTGCATAATTTCTTATTTAAAAAACTGTATTCTATCTTCAAGTTTATAATTTGCTTTTATGCTTATTATTTCATCTTTTAACCTTTGCTCTTTGTCTGAAATAATAAAAGGATTTTGTTTATAATCTACAAATGTTTGAGTATTTTTATTCATAACTCGCTTTGGTACAATTTGTATATTCCAGTCCATCAATAAATAATTATAAAAATATTCATAGATGTTAAATTTAGAAGTTTGTATTGTTCTTGGCCATTGGCTTTCGACAGAATCTATGTCGCATGATTGTATTAAGATACTTTTTAGTATATCCATTTCATCATGAATAAACATTGACCGTTCAGGTTCATAGAGATTTCTATCAGTATTATTCCAAAACTTTGGATTGTAACCTGTTGTTTCAAATAATTCTATTATATATCTCTCAAATTTTGTTTTTTCACTAGCATATACTTCTAAAAAATATTGATACAATTTAAGTATAAGATATTTATCTGAACTTAAATATTTACTATTGCTTAAACTTTTTATTGTGTCTCTCACATTCTCAATTGCATTTTCTTTATTACTTGGACTAGATATTCTTATTGGATTAAATAGATGCAGAAATGCTCCCACTACTTTACTTCCCCCATGATTAGGATCCATTTCACTAACGCTAATATAGTACTTATAATCTGTTCTTGGATCAATATATATTCCATGGTCATAAATTCCTCTATAAATCCGTTCATAATGCTCATAATAGTTTAATGTCATATTTTTTCCTCCTGTAAACATACATATATAAGTTTATAGTTACAAAATTTTATAGTTTTTCTTATTTATCACTTCCTTAAAAAAATACAATGTAATTACAGTTGTTTTATTTATATACCAATATTGTTTAGTTATTTTATCATATTCTGTAAACAATTACAAGTTTCTGCTAAAAAAATGTTACTTTTTATTCTCTGTTCATTCTTAGTTTGTTATAATTGTCTAAACGATAAAACGAATATAATACATTTTATTTACAAATATGTATTTATTCGTTTATTTTTGTTGTTTAGTATTTTATTATATAAAATTATAATCTTTCTATTTCTTCTTTTGTTAATCCTGTTGTTTCTATTATTATTTCTATATCAACTTTTTTCTCTTTTAATTTTTTTGCTATTTCTATCCTTTCATTTCTAGTTCCTTGTTCTAGTCCACGTTCATATCCTGAACTTAATAAATTATTTTGATCTAATATGTACTTTTCCCTTAAATGTGCTAAATATTGCTCATGTTCATTTTCGCTTATTTCTTCTAATACTTCTTTTGCCTTTTTTACTTGTTCATTAGCTTTACTCATATCAAAATCACCTGCTCCATTAATAAAATTAACCCAAATATCTAGTTCTTTATTTTCTGAATATTTTTGTATTTTGGATAATTCTATTATATGAATTTCCATAGCATCTGTCAATACTACATCAGAATAATCTTCTTCTCTGAAATTCCATTTTGTTTTGTATTTTTTTATTGGTTTAAGTTTCTCAATGTTAAAGTCTGTAAACAATATCGCTATACATTTATTTGCATCTTTATACTCTTGACCTTTTCTAACATTTTGACCATACATTCTACTTAAATAAAATAATAATCTCTTTTCTATGTTCTTTTGATCTACTACTTGCATTTCGATATCACAGTCAATATTATTATTTAGTTTTGCTCTGATATCTAATATTCCAAGTTTATCATCAAATACTTCTCTTTCAAGTATTTCTTTACAATTTAGTTCTATATTATTTACTGGTTCTTTTAGTATGGCACTTACTAAGTCTTTAGTAATTTCTTCATTACCAGTAAAGCCAAAAACACGCTTAAAAGTGTAATCATTTTTTAATTCTAATAGCTCGATAATATCAACTCCTTTATGTTTAATTTTAATTATTTTGGAAATATTTTAGGAAAGATTTTCCTAAAAGTTTAATTAGATTTAAAATAGAATACTAAACAAAATCATATTAACATAAACTTCCAAAAGTTGCAATAGCAAACTTTTGGAAGTTTTGTCGAAAATGTTGTTTATATAAAAAGGTATCCCCTCCATGTCATTTTGATATGGAAGAGACAATGCATAGTTTCTTATTTAAAAAACTATATTCTATCATTAATCTTATAATTTTTCTATTTATTCTAAAACTTTTTCTATTATATCCTCACTTGTTAATTTAAAATATTTTAATAGTTCTTCTGCTTTTCCAGATTTTCCAAATGTGTCATTTATTCCCATTCTTGTTACTTTACATGGGTATTCTTCTGATAGTACTTCACATACTGCTGAGCCTAGCCCTCCTATAATACTATGGTCTTCTAGTGTTATTATTTTCTTTGTTTCTTTTGCACATTTTACTATCATTTCTTTATCTATTGGTTTTATTGTGTGCATGTCTATTACTCTTACTTTTATTCCTTGTTTTTCTAATTCTTCTTTTGCTTTTATTGCTTCACATACTACGTCTCCTGTTGCTATTATGCTGGCTTCTGTTCCTTCTCCTATTTGAACTGCTTTTCCTATTTCAAATTTTTGTGTTTCGCTATATATTATAGGTGTTTCCATTCTTGACAGCCTCAAATATACTGGTCCTTTTATTTTTGATATTTCTTCTACTGCCCATTTTGTTTGTGTATCATCTGATACTGACATTACTGTCATATTTGGAAGTGTTCTCATCATTGAAATGTCTTCTAACATTTGGTGTGTTGCTCCATCTTCTCCTACTGTTATTCCTGCGTGTGTGCTACAAATTTTTACGTTTAAATTTGGATAACATATGCTATTTCGTATTTGATCATAGGCTCTTCCTGCTGCAAATACGGCAAATGTACTTGCATATGGAATTTTTCCGGCAAGTAGCAAATCCTGCTGCTGTACTCATCATGTCTTGTTCTGATATTCCCATTTCAAAAAATCTTTCTGGATTTTCTTTTGCAAATATGTTTGTTTTTGTTGCTGTTGAAAGGTCTGCATCTAGCACTACTATGTTTTTATTTTCTTTTCCTAGCTTTGCTAGGGCTTCGCCATAGCTTTGGCGAGTTGCTTTTTTTATGGTTTTGTTCATTGTTTTTTCTCCTTTTTTTAGATACTACTGTTTTCCGCAATGGGGCCAGTTCCTAATCTAGCCAGATTATTTCTTTTTTTGTGCTTATGGTTCTTCTCTATCTTGTTTCCGATTACGAACCGTCCCCATCGCTACCTATTCTAATTCTTTAATTGCTTTGTTATATTCTTCTTCGTTTGGTGCTTTTCCGTGCCAGCTTGCTTCATTTTCCATAAATGATATGCCTTTTCCTTTTATTGTTTTTGCTATTATTGCTGTTGGTTTTCCTTTTGTTAGTTTTGCTGTTTCTAAGGCATTTATTATTTGTTCTATGTTGTTACCATCTATTACTATAGTATTAAATCCAAATGCTTTAAATTTTCCTTCTATATTGTCTAACCCTTTTACTTTTTCTATGTTTCCATCTATTTGTAAATTGTTGTTATCTACTATTACACATAAGTTATCTAACTTATTTTTGTATGATGTCATTGCTGCTTCCCATACTTGACCTTCTTGTATTTCTCCATCTCCTAAAATGCAATATACTCTATATCCATCATGGTTTAGTTTTGAAGTTAGTGCCATTCCATTTGAAACAGATAAGCCTTGACCTAATGAGCCTGTTGTCATATCTACTCCTGGTACTTTATTCATGTCTGGGTGCCCTTGTAAATTTCCTTTTACATTTCTGAATTCTTTTAATTCTTCTTTTTTAAAGTATCCTCTTTGTGCAAGTACTGCATACAATGCTGGTGAACAATGCCCTTTTGATAAAACTAACCTATCTCTTAAAGGTGCTTGTGGATTTTCTTCGTCTATATTCATTTGGTTAAAATATAATACTGTTAGTATATCTGCACATGAAAGTGAACCTCCTGGATGACCTGATTTTGCAATATACACTTGTTCTATTATATTTTTTCTTATTTCTTTAGAAATTCTTTCTAACTCTTTTACATCTGTAATTTTCAAAATAATTCTCTCCTTTTTTTATAATATTTTATATTACTTTTTTATTATATGCAATATTTTTTATTCATTTTGTATTGTCCAAAAAATTTTACTACATATTTCTAATTTCTTTTATATATTCTTATATATAATTTATCAATTTTATATTTAAAATATTTCTATTCTAGACAACAATATTTTATTTGTATACAAATTTTTACTAAAACCTTGTTTATTTTACATAATTAGTGTATAATGAAGTTATATCTATTGTTTGTTTTATATAAAAGGAGGCATAACTATGCTATTTAATCGGAAAGTTAAAATTTCTTCTGGTGAAAACATTTACTTGGAGAAGGCTGCTCTTCATCTAGCTCTTAGAGGTTTGAAGACTTCTCGAACATTCAAAGAGGATGGAATTGAAAATAAAGACGGCTTGCTTCAAACTTATGATGGCATACCTAATCATTTGGTTTGTCTATCCTTTATAACTATACAGGAGTATTGCAAAGAACATGGCTTCGAGTACTGGGGTGGTGTTGATGATTTGACTGGGATGGATATGTGCATCGTGAGTAAAAAGTAAATTTCAAAAGAGATGAAGAAATTGACACAGTTTATCTTTTATAAATGTGTCAATTTCTTCATCTCTTTTGACAGTTTTTTGAACTGCTTCTTATATTTTTGCTTTCTTTGTAATAATTTCTCTATCTAACATACTTATTTGCTCTTTATATAGGCTTATTAATTTTCGTATTTCGCTTATTTGCATATCCTCTTCTGATATTTTTCCTTGTTCATACATTTTTTGTGTATCATAAATTTGTGTATTTTCTATTAAATCTTGCTTAAAATTATTTGTTTTTGAGTCGGTTTTTAGTACGTTTTCTTCTAGTAACTTTTGTTTTTTAAATAATCTTTTTAACATATTTTTTATTTTTTCAAACATACTTAAAGCCCCCTATCTAGAAATTTCTTGTTTTTCGTTTATTTGTTTATCAAGCTCATTATTTTCATTAACTTTTTTGCTTCTAAGTCCTTTTAATTCTCTTAATTCTTTTATAGCTTCTCCAATTTCTATAGATTCATTTAAGAAGTCTTTTCCATTTTCACAAGTGTCAGCAATCCATCTTGTTTCTGGAATATCTGGAATTGCTACTCTTCCTGTTTGGTATTGTATTCCTTCTTTTTCTGCATGATGGTCATCACTTCCACCTGAAGCTTTAATGCCATGTTCTCTTACTTTTCCTAGTAAAAATTCTCTAAATTCATATGAATGGTCTGGATAGTATACCTCTAATCCATCTAACCCTTCTGCTATCATATCATCAATATATTCTTCTACTGGCATTTTATCTTTATATCTTCCTGCATGTGCTAAAAATGCTTGTCCACCTGCTCTATGAATTGCATCTATTGTATCTTTGAAGTTTGGCCTTGTATTTGACATATCTACGAATAAAGAAGATTTCTTATTGTATAAGTGTTTATTTATAAATAACTTCATTGTGTCTGCTTCTTTTTCTTCTCCATTTTCATCTGTATATTTTAATAGTTCTTTATTTTCTTCATGTTTTATTAACTCATTATAAAATGGACCAACTACGCCACCTTTTCCTTCTGTTTTTATTTTTTCATATGCTTCATCTAAAACTGATTTATCAAATTTTAAACCTTTTTCATCTATTATTTTATTAAAACCTTTATATAAAGCTTCATACGGTTTTTCTTTAACAGTAGTTTTTAATTTTGCTATCTCTTGTTCCATTTTTTCAATATCAAAGTTATATCCTAACACTTCTACAATAACACCATTATATGAAGTTATTAATTCTGTACCTTTTAACACTTTCATATTTTCTAGCATTTCTAATATTTTTGAAGTATCATAAGATTTATCTTCTCTTATAGTTCCCATAACTGAATATATATCTTTTTCTAAATTTCTAAATCCACGTACACTATCGTGGTCTGTTATTGCTATTGTGTTAATTCCTTTATTATATGCTCTAAGCATAGTTCTAAATGTTGTTTGTCTTCCATCTGAGCCCCTTGTATGGTTATGTGCATCTGTGTTTAGTTCTATTGGCATTATTTCAAATTTTTCTTCCATCGTACTTTCTACTATTTCATTTGTTTTATATACAACTTTTAGTTTATCTATCCATTCTTCTACTATTTCTTTTGGTACATATAAGTCTCCGCTTCCAATTCCTAGTTCATGTTTTTGTTTCCTTGTGCCATGGAAATCACTACCTCCACTCATATATAAGCCTTTTTCTTTACAGAATTTTTTTAGGTTTTCTATTTGTTCTTTTGAAAATGTTGTATAGTAACATTCTAAGCCGTCTAATTCATATTTATCTACTATACTTGTTAAATTTTCTTCAATTGTTTTTGAATAAACGTGTAAATGTGCTAAAAATGCTATTCCTCCACTATCGTGTATAATTTGTATTACTTTTTCTAATGTTGGATATAAATTAGTTTGATCTATAAATAATTTACTTTTAGGGTTATATATCATTTGCCTTACAAATTCTTTTGTTGTTACTTTTTCCATATTTTCTTTACCTTCAAAGAATTTTTCATTTTCTGGAAAATTCTTTATTTCTCTTAATATGGCATCCATTACAGCTTCATTTCTTGTATCGTAAAATTGCTTTGGATTTTTGTATATTTCTTCTCCAAAATTTTCTCTAAATTTCATTCCTCTTTTTTCTAAAGTATCAACTGTTATACAACTTACTTTGTATCTTCTTAATCTTCTATCTCTATCTGATAAAGTATTTTTAGCTAATTCTTCTCTAAATTTTTCATAGTCAAAACCATAACCTAATACTTCTATTATTTCCCCATTATATGTTGTAGTTACTTCACAGCCTGGAAGTATTATTCCTTTAAATTTTTCTCTTATTTGCTTATCTTGTATATCATCATATGCGCCAACACTATTGTGGTCTGTAATAGATAGTATTGACAGTTTTAGCTTCTCTGCTTGCTCCAAAATTTCTGATACTTCAAATGTCCCATCTGAATGGGTAGAATGTGTATGTATATCTATTTTGTTACTTCTTTTTTCATTAGTTGCTACTTCTTCCATTACTAGTTTTCTTCCTTTGTTTCATTATTGAATACTATTTTCTTAAAAAATGTATTAGTGTCATTTGCTAATTTGAATATATTTACTCTTTCCATTTGTCTTGCTTTTTCTTCTATATATTTAAATCCATTTGTTATATCTGCTTTGTTTTTTTCTGTATTAAATGTTATCATATTTTCTGCCAATAATCCGTTTTTATCATTCTTCATTAATAAGTATGGTGTACTTTCATCTTTCATTTCCATAAATATATATTCTTCATTGTTTGTATTTATTTTGTACCCAAAATCTTTACCTATTTCTACTTTTTCGCATTTTGTTCTATCTAATTTTAATACTTTACTTAAATTATTTTCTTCTATAAATTGCTTTTTGTTTTTTACAGTTTCCTTTTTTTCCATATTATATATTAAATAATAAGCATCAATGTCAGTATTTCCATCTCTTTTAAAAAATGTATCATTTGCATATTTTTCTTCAATTACTTGTGTATTTGAATCTAGCTTTTTACTATTAAACAAATAGCCTGATGATATAATATACTTTTCTCCTTGTATTTCTACTAAGTCTGCAAGTAATACAGTATCATATATTCTATCATTTATAATTGTTTTATCATATTTTTCAGATAGCACCATTTTTCATATTCTCCTTTAATGCTTATTATTATATTTTTATATTTAATTCATACTCTTTTAATATTGTATTCCCCAAACTACTAAATGTTTAGCTTCTTTTCCACATACTATACATTTATCATGTATGTGTTTTTCATTTTCTAATATACATCTAGATTTTGTACCTTTTATTTCTTTCATTTTTAGTTCACATTCTTCGCTTCCACACCACATTGCTTTTACAAAACCTGGCTTTTCGTTCATTATTTTTTCAACTTCTTCTAGTTTTGTACATTCATATGTTAGTTCATTTCTTCTTTCTAATGCTCTATTGTATAGGTTATTTTGTATTTCTTCTAATAGTTTTTCTACATATTCTGCAAAATCTACATCTGCTGTTTCTACTAGTTTTTCTCTTGTGTCTCTACGTGCAAATGTTATTTTGTTTTCTTTTAGGTCTCTTTCTCCTATTTCTATTCTTACTGGAATTCCGTTTACTTCACTTTGCGCAAATCTGAAACCTGGTGATTTTTCTGAGTCGTCTATGTATACACTTATTCCTGCATTTTTTAGTTCACTATATACTTTTTGGCTTAAGTTTTTAACTTCTTCTGCTTCACCTATTGGTACTATTACTACTTGTCTTGGTGCTATTTTAGGTGGTAATACTAAACCTGCTTCGTCACTGTGTACCATTATAAGTGCTCCTATCATTCTTGTAGTTACCCCCCATGATGTTTGATATACATATTCTTGCTCATTTTCTCTGTTTGAGAAAGATATATCATATGCTTTAGAGAATTTTTGCCCAAAGTAGTGTGATGTTCCTGATTGAAGTGATACTCCATTATACATTAGGGCTTCTACTGTTAATGTGTATTCTGCTCCTGCAAATTTTTCTTTTTCTGTTTTCCTTCCTGTTATAACTGGTATAGCTAAATATTCTTTAAAGAATTTTTCATATATTTCTAACATTTGCTTTGTTTCGTTTTCTGCCTCTTTAGCTGTTTCATGTATTGTATGACCTTCTTGCCATAAGAATTCTCTTGAACGTAAGAATGGTCTTGTTTCTTTTTCCCATCTTAGTACATTACACCATTGATTATATTTTATTGGTAAGTCTCTATATGATTTTACTATTCCTGCATAGTAGTCACTAAATAATGTTTCTGATGTTGGCCTTATGCACATTCTTTCATCTAATTCTTTTTCTCCTCCTTGTGTTACCCATGCTACTTCTGGTGCAAACCCATTTATTAGTTCTCCTTCTTTTCTCATTAGGTTTTCTGGTATTAACATTGGCATACATACATTTTGGTGACCTGTTTCTTTGAACATTTTGTCTAGTGTTTCTTGCATTTTTTCCCATATTGCATAGCCATTTGGTTCTATTACTACACATCCTTTAACATTTGAATATGCTGCTAAACGTGCAGCTTTTACTACATCTGTATACCATTTTGCGAAATCTTCATTTCTTGGTGTTATTGCTTTATTTTTCATTTACATTTTCCTTCCTTGTTTTCATTTTAATTTATAGGTGGCGACCCCTACAACAAATTTGTTATTCACTATTCATTATTTTTCTTTGCTTCCCTTTCGGGCATTGGAGCCTCATTTAATTCTTCGCTTGATTGTTCACTTTTCATTTCTTTTGGCTCTTTAGTATTATTTTCTTGGGTTACATTCTCTTCTGCTTTTTTATTTTCAGTTTCTTGTATTTCTTCTTGTTCTTTGTCTTCTATTATTTCATCTATAACTATTTGTTGATTCTCATCTAATTTGTATCTTGGAAGTTCTGGGAGTTCTTCCATGTTCGAAAAACCGAACATTCTATAAAAGTCTGGTGTTACTTCATACATTGTTGGTCTTCCTGGGGCATCTGCTTTACCTACTGCCTCTATTAGGTTATATTCTAATAGCTTATACATTGTTCCATCTGAGTTAACTCCTCTAACCATCTCTATTTCTGGCCTTGTTATTTTCGGATTATATGCTACTATTGATAGTGTTTCTAATGCTGCATTTGTTAGGTTTGGCTTACTTCTTTTATCAAAAATTGGATATATATATTCGTAATATTCCTTTTTTGTGGTTAATTGGAACCCATCATTTACTCTTATTATTTCAATTCCTCTATTATTCATTTTATAATCTGCTTTTAGGCTTTCTACTATATTTAATACATCTTCACCACTAAGTTCTAATGCTGACATTAATTCATTTACTTTTACTTCTCTTCCACATGCAAACAATATCGCTTCTATTATGGCTTTTGCTTTTTCTATTTCCATATTAAAATTTCTCCTTTTATTCCATAATATTATCGCACTAAAACACTAGAATGTCAAGGTTTCTTGGCATATTTACTACCTTTAAGTAAAGATTTGGGACGCGTCCAAATCTTTACTTTTTATAAAGATTTGGGACGCGTCCAAATCTTTACTTTTTATAAAAAAAGAAAAGAAAAGTTTTGGATGCGTCCCAAATCTTTCCTTTTTACAGCTTCTTTTCATTTATGCTTGTGCTTCCTCTACTGGATAAACACTTACTTTCTTTTTATCTTTTCCTAATCTTTCAAATTTAACTGTTCCATCTTTTAATGCAAATAATGTATCATCGCTTCCAATTCCTACATTTGTTCCTGGATGAAATTTTGTTCCTCTTTGTCTTACTAGGATATTCCCTGCTAGAACAAATTGTCCGTCAGCTCTTTTTAGCCCAAGACGTTTTGACTCACTGTCTCTACCGTTCTTAACACTACCTTGACCTTTCTTATGAGCCATGTTTTCTCACTCCCTTCTTGGTTTTGTTTTTTATATCTGTTTATTATTTTCTAATTAACCTATGCTTCTACTGTTTCTTTTTTTGTAGTAGCTTTTTTAGTTGTAGCTAGTTCTTCTGCTTTTGCAGTTTTTTCAGCTGTTAGTGCTATTTTTGTAATTTGAACTTTTGTATATGGTTGTCTGTGACCTTGTGTTCTTCTGTAGTTCTTTTTAGCTTTATATTTGTAAACTATAATTTTTTTACCTTTACCATGTTCAACTACTTTACCTTCTACTTTAGCACCTTTTACATAAGGAGCTCCTACTTCTACTTTTTTGTCATCAGATACTAATACTACTTCTTTGAAAGTAACTTTTTTACCTTCTTCTGTACCTAATTTTTCAAAGAATACTACATCTCCTTCTGATACTTTGTATTGCTTTCCACAGCTTTCGATTATTGCGTACATTAACGTACACCTCCCTTTATATGTATACTCGCTAAGCATAAAATACTAGGCAGCTAAATATATTTAGCATTTTTGGCCCGACTCAGGCGGCTTACAGTTTATTATTTTAACATATATTTACTTATTTGTCAATTAATTTTAGTTTAAATTCTATATAATCTCCACTTATTAAGAAAAATTGTATTCCTTCTATTGTTCCCTCTATTGCATCACTATGTGAAGCACCATGTAAGTGTGCATAGTAACACTTCTCTACATTATATTTTTTCATAATTTCTAAAAATTTTGAGTCATATGTATATTCATTTTTCATTTTTGTTTTTGTAATTGGTGGATAATGCATTATACATATTATTTCTTTGTTTTCTCCATAGTTTTGAATTGCATTTTGTATTGATAGTTCTAATCTTAAACTTTCTCTTTTTATCATTTTGCTACTATTTTCTGTATCTAATAATGCCCAACCTCTTGTTCCTACTATTATTTTATTTTCAATACAAAAACTATTATTATATAGAAAATCTATATTATCAAAATTATTTTCTTTTAAATATTCTTTCATACTTTTTACAGTGGTCCACCAATAATCATGGTTACCTTTTAGTATTATTTTTTTTCCTGGTAAATTAGATATATATTCAAAATCTTTATATGCATCTTTTATATATGTAGCCCATGAAAAGTCACCAGCAAGAATTACTGTATCTTCTGGTTTTACTTTACTTTTCCAATCTTGTTCTAATTTTTCAGTATAGCCTTGCCATTTTTCTCCAAATATATCCATTGGTTTATCTACTCCAAATGGTAGGTGCAAATCTCCTATTACATATAAAGCCATCTTTTCTCCTTTTTAGTCTATGTTTGTTATTTTTAAATTTGGTACCGCATTTAGTTCTAAGTTCGATGTAATTTTGTTTATATAATTATAGTATCCTGCTGATGCTATCATTGCAGCATTATCTGTACATAGTACTGGTTCTGGGTAGTATACTTTTATATTTTTAGTTTCTTGTAATTCTAAAAATCTAGCTCTTATATAGCTGTTTGCTGATACTCCTCCTGCTAGTGCTATTGTATTTAACTTCAATTTTTCACATGCTTTTACTGAATTGTCTATTAATACATCTGTTACTGCTTTTTCAAAGCTTGCTGATAAATCTGCTTTATTTATATTTGGTGTTTTATGGTTTAAGTTTATTACTGCTGTTTTTATTCCACTAAAACTAAAGTCTAAATTTTCAAAATGTGTTTTTGGTAATTGTATATTTGCCTGACCTTCCTTTGCTAGCTTGTCTATTTTTGGTCCTCCTGGATATCCTAGACCTATTACTCTAGCTACTTTATCAAATGCCTCTCCTATCGCGTCATCTCTTGTCTTTCCTATTATTTCAAACTGTTTATAGTTTTTTATATGTACTAAATGAGTATGACCTCCTGATATTACAAATGCTAAAAACGGTGGTTTCAATTCTTTATGTGTTATATAGTTTGCTGCTATATGCCCTTCTATATGATTTGTTCCTATTAATGGTTTGTTTGATGCATATGAAAGTGCTTTTGCATATGATACTCCTACTAATAATGCTCCTACTAGCCCTGGTCCATAAGTACATGCTATTCCATCTATCTCTTCTAGCTTTACATTTGCATCTTTTAAAGCTTTTTTTACAACATTTGAAATAGCTTCTACGTGATTTCTAGAAGCTATTTCTGGTACTACTCCACCAAACTTTTCGTGAATTTCTATTTGTGAACTTATTACGTTTGATAAAACTTCTCTTCCATTTTTTACTACGGCTGCTGCTGTTTCATCACAACTTGATTCTATTCCTAATATTAATATATCTTTCATCATTTTCATTTCTTTCTATTTTATTATTTTAATAATTTATTATATTTATTTTCTATATAATTTTTTGGTTACTATTTATAATATTTTTCCTTGTATATAACATTCATATATATAATCAGGATTTTCATAATACATACTACTATTATAGTTTTGTCTATCTTTTCTATAATCCATGAAAATAGTACTTCTATCATGCACTCATTGTATAATAAAATCCTATTCCAAAATTTTTACTTACCTTTTATTCGTTCTCGCTTTTCTATTTTACAATAACTACCATGATATATTATTTGCTTTGACATAAAACCTGCCCTTTTTAACTTTATTTTTTATCTTATTCTTCCAAATAAACTTAATACAAGCTTTAATATTCCTTCATATGCACCTGATATTATAGGTGATATTATCATTCCTGCTATTGGAGTTATCCATATTACTATAAATATTATATATAATATTTGGTAGTTTCTATCCATCCATTCTTTTGCATTATATGGTAAAAAGTTTCTTATTATTTTTGAACCATCTAATGGTGGTAGTGGTATTAAATTGAATATCCCTAAGCCTAAGTTTACAGATACACATATCATTAACATTTGTATTATTACGGCTGTTATTTGGTTTGCTGTTACTATTTGCATTGTGTATGAGGTCATATTTATATAGCTATTTGTTGCTATTAAGGTTATTCCTATTATTACACTAAATACTATCGCTAATATAAAGTTCATAGCTGGACCTGCAAATGAGACTATTGCCTCACTTGCTGACATACTTCTATCTCTATTAAAGTTTCTTGGGTTTATTTCTACTGGTTTTCCCCATCCAAAACCTGCAAATACTAGCATTATAGAACCAATTGGATCTAAGTGTGATAATGGGTTTAGGTTTAGCCTTCCTTGTCTTCTTGGTGTATCATCTCCTAATTTGTCTGCTACAAATGCATGTGCAAATTCATGGAAAGTTATTGCTATTAGTACTGCTGGCAAGGTCAGCACTAAACTTAGTAATTTATCGTTACTTGTAAAGTAACTACCAATATTCATTATTATGAATATTGCTAATATCACATATAATATTCTTTTATCATATCCAAATGAAAACATTTAAATCTCCTTTTCCAATAAAAATATTATTCAACTTCCTTAGTTAGTTGTTCTATTGTTTGCATATAATCTTGCAATTTTTCATCAAGTCTTTTTTGACATTTTTCAAATACTTGGACTAATTGTTCTAAATTTCTTGAAGTTTGAGTCTTATATAAAGCCTCTCTATATTCTTTATTATACTCGTCATCAATAGCAATTAAATCTATATTGTTTTCTAAACATTGTCTTAGTATGATAAATCTTCCTATTCTTCCATTTCCATCTTGAAAAGGGTGTATATGTTCAAATTTTTGATGAAAATCAGCAATATCTTCTACAGTTACTATTTTCTTATCTAATAATTTTTTAATCAATTCCTCAACTTCATATGGTTCAGCTAATTTAATATCTACATTTCTTAATTTATTAGGAAGCTTTTTATATACTCCTACAAAACCATAATTCTCGTCGCTTGTGTTTTTCTTTAAAATCGAATGATATTCTCTTAGTAATCTATCTGTTAATTTCTCATTTAAAGTTTCTACAACAAAATCAAATAATTTTAATGAATTAATAGTTTCTTGTACATCATTAATTGAATGCTCTCCAACTACCATATTTTCTTCTAAAAGAATATTTAATTGTTCAATATTAAATGTGCTACCTTCTAACTTATTTGAATGATATAAATATTCTATCTTTATGTCATCATATAATGAATTTTTTATTTTAGATAATTTTTGCATAACATTAATAGGTATCTTCATAATTTTCCTCATTTCTATTTTTTTGTAATTTATAGTTTCTCTGTTTTAAACGATAAATAACCTTCATATAAATAGCTATTGTCTATACCTTTCATATATATTTCTCTATCTTCTATTTTATCTCTCATCTTCCCCATGATACATTTGTGCCGGTCCCCTTGTAAAATCTTCTTCATATATTTTTTGTCCATTATATGGAGGAGCTAATTCTCCTTTTTTATCAAGAATTCCTGAGTTTTGTAGTCTTTCTCTAACTATCTTTTTTGCTAATTCTGGGTTAGTTTCACGTAATTGTTTTAAACTTTGTATATATTCTTCCATTTCTTTTATTGCTTCTTCATAACTATTTTTATACATATTTTTTACTCCCTTTCAATTATTTATGTGACAATATTGCTTTTTTCATTTAATACATTTTGTAACTTTACTTCTGAGTACTATGCCAAAGGTTTCATTGTTGGGAATAGTAGTACATCTCTTATTGATGCTGAATCTGTTAGTAACATTACTAATCTGTCTATTCCTATTCCTAGCCCTCCTGTTGGTGGCATTCCATATTCTAATGCATTTATAAAGTCGTCGTCCATCATGTTTGCTTCTTCGTCTCCCGCTTCTCTTGCTTCCATTTGTTTCTTAAATCTTTCATATTGGTCTATTGGGTCATTTAGTTCTGAGTATGCATTTCCATATTCTCTTGCCCCTACGAATACTTCAAAACGTTCTGTTAGACGTGGATCTGATGGTTTTCTTTTTGTTAATGGTGATACTTCTACTGGATAGTCATATATAAATGTTGGCTGAATTAGAGTTTCTTCTACTTTTGCTTCAAATATTTGATTTATTATTTCTCCTCTTGTTAGTTTTAACTCATCTAATTCTATATTTAACTCTTTTGCTGCTTTTAATGCATCTTCATCTGTTTCTATATTATTAAAGTCTACTCCTGTTACTTCTTTTATTGAGTCTATCATTGATATTCTCTTCCATGAGGCGCCTAAGTCAATTTCTGTTCCTTGATATGTTATTTTTGTTGTTCCTAATACTTTTAACGCTACTTTTGATATTATTTCTTCTGTTATATCCATCATATCATTGTAGTCTTCATATGCTGAATATAGTTCTATATTTGTGAATTCTGGGTTATGTTTTATATCCATTCCTTCGTTTCTGAACATTCTTCCCATTTCATATACTTTATCAAAACCTCCTACTATTAACCTTTTTAGGTATAGTTCGTTTGCTATTCTTAGGTACATATCCATATCTAATGTATTATGGTGTGTTATAAATGGACGTGCTGCTGCTCCTCCTGCTATTGTGTTTAATATTGGTGTTTCTACTTCTAAATATCCTTTTTCATTTAATATATTTTTTACTTCTTGTAATATTTGTATTCTTTTTAGGAATGTATCTTTTACTTCTGGGTTTACTATTAAGTCTACATATCTTTGGCGATATCTTAAGTCTGTATCTTTTAAACCATGATATTTTTCTGGTAATGGTCTTAATGATTTTGAAAGTAATGTTACTTCCTTAGCATGTATTGATACTTCTCCTGTTCTTGTTTTAAATACAAATCCTGTTATTCCTATTATGTCTCCTATATCATCTTCCTTAAATTGTTTATAACTTTCTTCTCCTAATTCATTTATACTTACATAACTTTGTATTCTTCCTTCTCCATCTTGTATATGGCAGAATGATGCCTTTCCCATTATTCTTTTTGCCATTATTCTTCCTGCTATGCTAACATCTTTTCCTTCTAGTTCATCATAGTTTTCTATAATTTCTTTACTTGTATGTGTTCTATTAAATTTTGTTATTTCAAAAGGGTCTTTGCCTTCTGCTTTTAATTTTGATAATTTATCTCTTCTTATTTGTAATAATTGGTTTAAATCTACTTCTGGTTCTTGGTTATTTTCCATTTACTTTCTCTCCTTACTCTTATTTTTACTTTTCTATTATATAGTATTTTATAAAAAAAGTAAACCATATTAATTCATTTTCAACATTAAAAGGTAATTTTTATTGACTTTATAGTTCCTTTATTATATAATCATTATGTAACCTATGTGTTTTTTATTTGAAAGGAGACTATTTTTAATGATAGTAAAATTAAAAAAAGGTTTCTATTTTACTTTTTTAGCTTCTAAAAACGTGGAATTCGATAATATGTGTCGGGATTTAATATCTATAACCCAACATACACAATATGAAAAAAAGGAATGCACACAATTCATAAAAAAAATAACTAAATATAGAAAAAAAGCTCAAAACATAAATTCCTCTTTCGATGATTATTTGAACCATTGCTCTATGTATAACATTTATCCTACTAGAATGTGTAAATATGAAAAAAAATTGGTCAATTTAGACTGGAATGTACAGCAACTAATATTAAAATATTTTTTCAAAAGTGGCAGAAAGTATATATTGAAACAAATTCTACTACAAGAAAATGATTGGAAATATCTTATATGTTTTAATAATAAAGAGAAACTTTTAAATGATTTTTTAAATTCCCTAAATGTAGATGAACAAATTGATATATATTTACTCATTGCAACAACATATAATAATAAAGACTATCAGCACTATGTTGCTAGTACTACTTATAATAAGGTACTTCCAAGTTATGAAGATTGCTTTTGTTTTATATGTAAGAATAATATCGAATTGGCAATTAATTTGTTATCACACAATTTTAATAATGAAGTTGAAAAAAAGTTTAATGGTGTAACTATTGGAATCAAAGAATATAATAGTATAATTACAAAATTCTTTGAAGCTAAATATTATTATACTAATTATCCAGAAATCCAATATCCTATTAATTGGGGAGAATCTATTATAGAAACTCAACTATCAATTCTTTCTATGGCAAATGCACAGCAAAGACTTTCTATTTTAAGTTCTATTTCTAATTTTGAAATTTTAAATCTTTTGTATTCTTGTGAATTACAAGGGATAGAAGATGAACTGAAAGATACTATTAGTGCTAATTTACATGAAATATTTGATCATATTAATACAGCTGAGAAAGAAACAGCATATTTAAGCTATTATACTCTATGTTTTGATGCATATATTGAACTTTTAAAGAAAGTAAGATTAGATGAGAAACTTGATATACTTAGTGTATTAAATCATGAGCAACTAAGTAAAGTAGTAGATAAGATTAGTATAAAAAAATCTAAAAATTAAAAATATAATATTTGTAGATTTCCTGAGATAGGGTCCTTAATAGGACTCTATCTTCATATTGTCTTACTACTATTTCATTTTTTCCAAGAACATAGTTCTTTTGCATGCTCTATTGCAGTTTTTGTTAGCTCTCCACTTGATATTCTTGCTATTTCATTTATTGTTTCTTTTTCATTTAGTTTTTTTATTGTTGTTTTTGTTTTTTCGTTCTCTACTATTTTTGATATATAGTAATTATGGTCTGCCTTTGCTGCTATATTGGCTAGGTGTGTTATTACTAATATTTGATGTGTATTTGCAATTTTTCTCATTTTTTCTGCTACTGCTTTTGCCGCTTTTCCACTTATTCCTGTGTCTATTTCGTCAAATATTAGTATTGGTACTTTATCTACATTTGCTAGTACTGATTTTATTGCTAGCATTATTCTTGACATTTCTCCTCCTGATGCTATTTTTATTAGTGGCTTTTCTTCATCTCCTATGTTTGTTTTTATTAAAAATTCTACATTATCTAGTCCATTTTTATTAAATTCATTATTTTCGTTAAATATGACTTTACTATTAAATGTTGCATTTGGCATTTCTAATTCTCTTAATTCTATATTTATTTTTTCAGATAATATTTGTGCATTTTTTATTCTAATTTTGTTCATATTTATAGCTAATTCTTGCATACCAATTTCTATGTTTTTAAGCTCTTTTTTTAGTTTATTGTTTCTTTCATCTACATTTTCTATTTCATAAATTTCTTGTTCTAAACTATTTTTGTAGTTTAATATTTCTTCTATACTATTTCCATATTTTCTTTTTAATGAAAATATTAAGTCTAGTCTTGTTTCTATTTCACTTCTTTCTTCATCATCAAAATATATTTCTTCATTTAAGTTTGATATATCTCTTGAAAGCTCTTGTATATCATAATATATGCTTTTTATTTGAGATAGCTTTTCACTATATATATTATCTATGTTTTCTATTTTTTCTAGTGCCTTTATTGCTATATTTATACTGTCTATTGTTTGTATACTTAAGGCTTCATCTGATATTTTTAAATTTTCTATTATTTTTTCTGAGTTTAATATTATTTTTCTTTGCTCTTCTAGTTTTTCATCTTCACCTATTTTCAATTTTGCATTTTCTATTTCTTCATATTGATATTTTAGTAAATCTAATTTTCTCTGTTTTTCTTTTTCGTCTCCATAGTTATTTTTTAGTTCTTGTTTTATTTCATTATATTTATTATATAAATTTGTATATTTTTCTTTTATTTCCGTAATTTCTTTTCCTATAAAACTATCTAAATAAGCTATATGTGAACTTTTTTCTAATATTGTTTGATTATCGTTTTGCCCATGTATATCTATTATGTTTTTCATAAATTCTTTTAGTTCATTTACAGTTACTAGCCTTCCATTTATTTTACATGAATTTCTCCCATTTGAATATATTTCTCTTGATACTATTATATTTCCATCTATTGAATTTTTATTTTCAGGAATATATATACATGCTTCTATATATGAGTGGTCTTCACCTTTTCGTATCATTTCTTTTGAAAACCTTCCTCCTGATATTATTCCGAAGGGAATCTATTATTAGTGTTTTTCCTGCACCTGTTTCTCCTGTTAATACATTGAAACCTTGATTTAAATCTATGCTTAAGTCATCTATTATTCCTATGTTTTTAATATTTATTGTTGAAATCATAAATTACCTCCATATTCTTCCCTTTTTTGTTAAACTTCATATTTAAATTACTATTTTTACGTTTTATGCAAACATTTTTTTGTATAGTTGTATTATATATATGAACTTTTGTTTTGTCAATAGTTTTTTTAATTTTTATTTCAATTTAAAACATAGTCCTTTCCTAATACAGGAAATATGAGGCGTCTGGAAACATCCCCAATGTGTTAAATTTTTGTATTTTTTCGACAAGTTTCGACTGTATATTACATTAACTTTGAAGTATATTGTATGTATAAATTCAAAATGAGGTATTTTATATGGAGGTAATAAATGAGCAAATTATATGTAGAATATTTAAAACTAAAAAGCGAAAATATTAATAAATTATATCTTTTCAAAAGTGGTATTTTTTATATTGCTATTGAAGATGATGCTAAAAAATTGTCTGAATTATTTAATTTTAAATTAACTAATTTAAATGATAGTGTTATTAAATGTGGATTTCCACAAAAAAGATTAGAATTTTATATTGATAAATTAAATTCTTTAAATATTTTATTTGAAATAATAGATTTAAATTACTCAAAAGTTGATAATTATTCTGATTATCTTAATAACAATAAAATAAAAGATATTATTAAATCTATAATTCAAATAGATATGAATAATATCAGTTTTAAAGAATCTTTTGAATTTTTAGAAAAAATTAAAATAGAATTAAATAATGTTTATAATAATTAAAAATTGTATATTTCATTTTGAATTTATTAATGTTTATAATAATTAAAAATTGTATATTTCATTTTGAATTTATTTTTGTAATGCTTTCTACTTCTATTTTATTATTTTTTCTTTCATTTACCAACTTTCCTGAAATTAAAATAATATCATTTTCATTTAAGTTTGAGTACATATAGTCTGCTTTTTCATCTAAACCAAATATTTCTACTTGATTT
Organism: Clostridia bacterium; assembly: GCA_022791325.1. Lineage (GTDB taxonomy): Bacteria > Bacillota > Clostridia > TANB77 > CAG-508 > UMGS1663. Next base: position 3,118 of record JAAVYV010000056.1, on the reverse strand, counting down.
CCATCAATTAATTGTATTTTACTATTTGCTATTGATAATAATTTATTATTATATATAAATTTAAAATCTACTTCTTCTATAATTTTTCCCATTACTATGCATACATTCATTTTCTTTTTCCTTATTAATTATTATTTTATTATAATGCAAAAATGTCTTCTACATTTTTATATTATAATAGCATAAAATATGTACATTCGTATAAATACTACTAATACATATTTTATTGATTCATATTTACCTATTCCTAGGAAGGATTAAACCTCTTTAATACTAATATTCTTCACTGTATATATTCCTTAAAATATATAATCTCAAAATAATATTAGAGTGCAGGGCGGAACCCGTTGTTAGTGTTGGTATTAGGAGCGTAATTATTAGCACGGTAGCATGCAGGGTTGGTCGCGTATGCATTATTGAACCCACCACCACGAAGCAACTAAGCCTTTGGTTTACCCCTAGTTTAATATTTTTATTTAATTAAACTCATCTTTTATATAAAATAGTTTATTGCACAAATTATATATATTAGCATATTTTATATATCCCATATGTCTACATATATATTTTTGTGCTTCTTTACTAGTAATTTCTCCGTTTTTTATTTTAAGTTTCAAATCTATAATTTTATTTTTTAGTCTTTTCTTTCCTTTATCTCTTATTTTTATTCTGTATTCATTTATTTTATATCCACAAAAATTTACACCTTGTTTACTTTTAAATACTTGTGTTTTTTCATTTAATTCTAAATATAATTCATCTTTAAGAAAATTTGTTATTTTTTCTAAAATATATTTTGCTTCTTCTTTTGTTTTTACTAATATTATTGAATCATCCATATACCTATAATAATACTTTACTTTTAATTTATGCTTTATATATTGGTCAACTTCATTTAAATATATATTTGCAAAAATCTGTGATGTATAGTTTCCTATTGCAATTCCTGTTTCGCCTTCTTCCGAAAAAATAATTTCTTTTAATACCCATAAAATTTTTTTGTCCTTTATCTTTCTACTGATTATTTCAAGTAACTTTGTTTTATTTATACTCTGAAAATACTTTCTTACATCCATCTTTAAAATATAATAATTATTCCATATATTTTTACAGTGTCGCATAGCATTTTGTACATCCAAACACGCTTTATGCATCCCTTTATATTTTATACATGCATATGATGTTGTTAGAAATTGAGGAACAAAGGCATCATATAAAAAACTATCTACAACCCATCTGTGCACTATTCTATCAATATATTTTGATTTTTGTATTTTTCTTAATTTTGGTTCACGTATATAAAAAATATAATACCCACCATGTTTATAAGTTTGATTTTTTAGTTCATCATATAGGTATCGTATATACTCTTCTTGTTTCAAGTTAAAAAGTATTATATCCTTTTTTGTACTTTTATTTTTTCTACTTTCTAGGTGTGCTTTCATTAAATTATCATAAGTTAATTTTTCGTCATACTTATTTCTTATTGTTTTTGGCATAATACTTTACTAAACCTCCAATAATTTTGCCCATTTCATAAATAAGTTCTATTATATAGTTAAACTTTCTTTCATCTATCCATTTATTCTTGTACATAATTCTAAGTAAAATTCTTTGACTATTTAACCTAGCATCTATTTTATTTATGTAATTTAATTTTTCTTCATCTGGTATTTTACTTAGTAACAATATTTCTTCTAGCATATTATACATAGAAGTCTTATATTCATTTCCTATACTAAATTTTTCAGTACGTGGTAATTTCATTATTAGTTCTAACATATATTGAATATATGTTTCTGCTTTTGGTATTAATACAAGTTCTTTTTTTATTTCTCCCATTATTCTTTTCCTTTGTTCCTAATTAAAGAATTTAGAAAGATTTTGGATGTAAAGTTTTGCACACGTCCCAAATCTTTCGTCCCAAATCTTTCCAAATCTTCCTAAAGTTCTTTATTTATTATTTATATTTTTTTACTTTTTTCTAATTTATCTCCTATAAACTAGCATTAGCCTAGCTTAAATGCATCGCCTGTAAGCGTTCAGTGCTACTGAAGGAAAAGTGCAGGGCGGAACCCGAGGCTAGTGTGGGTACTAGGAGCGTAACTGCGAGCACGGGCGCATGCAGGGTAGGTCGCGTATGCATTAGCGAACGCACCACCACGAAGCATGTATGAGTTGTAGTTTATATTTCCTCCATATGTTAGGTCTTTTATATATGCTGCCTCTGTTGTCCACTCCCATAGGTTTCCAGCTACATCATATAAGTTCATTTGCTTTACAGTTTCTGCTGAGCCTGTTGTTAATAATACGTATGAACCTGTTCCACTATTTGTTGTTAATGTTTTTGCACTTTTGAATCCATCTGTTGCTCCTATATTTGAACCTGATGGTGTTACATTTGTATAATATCCACTTAAGTTTGTTAGTGATGTATTATCATAATTTCCCCAACTTGTCGATTTTACATTTATTCCATTATCTTGCATATATTTCATCATCATATCCCACATGGTTCCTGTTACTAGTCCACTTTTTACGTATTTGTGGTTTTCATACATTCTTCTACTCATTTCTACAGAAGTATAATAATCTGCATGATAATATGGTATACTATCTCCTTTTATTACTATATTTCCTGTTGCTTTATTACTTACATTATTTACTGGAGTTCCTTCTCTTTTTGCTGTAAAATTATAATTTTGCCATGTCCATCCATTAATTAATCCTGTTTGTATTCCTACGCTATTAAATAATGATGCTCCTCCTGTAAATGTTACTGTATAGTCAAATGGATTTGCTTCTCCTGCTTGTTCTTTTTCCTTATTTAGTGTTCCTACTCCTGCTTCATATCTGCCTATATAAAATCCTGCATATTTCTCTATTTGTGGTAATTCTATTGCATTTGTTTCTCTATCCCAACTGGCATTATCATATGTATTTTCTCCAAAATTTATTTTATGATAGTCTGAAACAGTACATGGTATCCATACAAATTGGTTTCCTTTTAATTCTTTTCTTACATCTGTTTTTCCTGCATCTTTGTTTCTATCTTCACTATTATCTGATATTACTATTCCGCTTTCTAGGGTTCCTCCTACATAGTAAAAGTCTAGTG
>JAAVYV010000055.1 GCA_022791325.1 Clostridia bacterium | reverse complement strand
TGGGTGAAGTGTTCTTCCTGTTCCTCCTCCTGATGCTACTGAGAAGTATTTTTTACCTTGTTCTATACATTCTTTTTTGTATGTTCCTGCTACTGGGTGTTGGAATCTTGTTGGGTTTGTTGAGTTTCCTGTTATTGATACATCTACCCCCTCCATATGCATTATTGCTACACCTTCTCTTACATCATTTGCTCCATAACATCTTACTTTTGCTCTTTCTCCATCTGAGTATGCTATTTCTTCAACTACATTTACTTTTCCTGTAAAGAAGTCAAAGTCTGTTTTTACATATGTAAATCCATTTATTCTTGATATTACTTGTGCTGCGTCTTTTCCCAAACCGTTTAGTATAACTCTTAATGGTTCTTTTCTTACTTTATTTGCTGATTTTGCAATTCCTATTGCTCCTTCTGCTGCTGCAAAACTTTCGTGTCCTGCTAAGAATGCAAAACATTTTGTTTCTTCACTTAGTAACATTGATGCTAGGTTTCCATGTCCTAAACCTACTTTTCTATCATCTGCTACACTTCCTGGTATACAGAAGGCTTGCAAACCTTCACCTATTGCTTTTGCGGCTTCATGAGCTTTAGTACAACCTTTTTTTATTGCAATTGCTGCACCCAAAGTGTATGCCCAACATGCATTTTCAAAACATATTGTTTGTACTCCTCTTGTTATTTCATAAGGGTTGAAGCCTTTTTCTTTACATATATTTAATGCATCTTCAAAATCTTTAATTCCGTATTTTTCCATTACTGGTTTTATTTGTTCTATTCTTCTTTCATAACTTTCAAATAGTGCCATTTTTTACCTCCTATTATTTGTCAGGGGACACACCTTAATTTTAACACTCATTCTTGTAGTTTCTGATGGGAACACATCTTTTCCTATTGTCATTTCTTCTATGACAAGATATGTCCCACTTGGGGTTTAGGTTCTTAAAGTCTTGTCCCCTCCCATTGTGAATTAGTATTCAAGTAGTAATAGTGCTCTCCTGTTTATTCTATAATTCTAATTGTTTTATATATTCTAGTTTTGTTTTGGAGTTTAGATGTTAGATTATAAGGTAATTCCTTCGAAGCTGTACAACTACTAGTCGCCCCTACAACTACTTCCACCTTCCTAATATATTACTCTTTTCTTGGGTCTATCTTTTTAACCGCTTCGTCAAATCTTCCATATTTTCCACTTGCTTTTTCTATTGCTTCTTCTGGTGCTATTCCTGCTTTTATGTTGTCCATCATTTTTCCTAGGTTTACGTATTTATATCCTATTATTGCATCGTCTTTATCTAAACCTATTTCTACTATGTATCCTTCTGCTAGTTCTAGGTATCTTGGTCCTTTTTCTAGTGTTGAGTATATTGTTCCTGTTTGGCTTCTATGTCCTTTTCCTAAGTCTTCCATTCCTGCTCCTATTGGTAAGCCACCTTCTGAAAAAGCTGATTGTGTTCTTCCATATACTATTTGTAAAAATAGTTCTCTCATTGCTGTATTTATAGCATCACATACTAAGTCTGTGTTTAATGCTTCTAATATTGTTTTTCCTACTAATATTTCCCCTGCCATTGCTGCTGAGTGTGTCATTCCACTGCATCCTATTGTTTCTACTAAGGCTTCTTGTATTACTCCTTCTTTTACATTTAATGTTAGTTTACATGCTCCTTGTTGTGGTGCACACCATCCTATACCATGTGTTAAACCAGATATGTCTTTTACGTCTTTTGCTTTTACCCATTTTCCTTCTTCTGGAATTGGTGCTGGCCCGTGGTCTACTCCTTTTGCTACTTTGCACATTTCTTCTACTTCTTTTGAATAAATCATTTTCATTTCTCCTTTCAAAGCTTTTTGTATTATTCTATTCATTTGCCTTTTGTGTTATTATTATATTACTTGTTTATAAAAGTTGCAAGCAAAATATCATATTTTGTCGCTTTGTGAAATAATTTTGTAAAGAAATGGGACGCGTCCATTTCTTTACTATTACTTAGAATTAATAATTCTTGAAACCATACCTTCTGAAATATTAAGTAATTCTGCAAGTTGCTTTTGTTTATACCCTTTAAGCTTTATATAAGAACAAAATTCCTTTGACATTTCTTTGTTTTTTCTAACATCTTCTAACTTAATATTTTTATCTTTCATATATTCATTTACTGCTATTTTAAAGTTTTCTTCTTCTCTATCTATATCCATTATTTCTATTTCTTCATAATTAACTTTTAAAAATTCTTCTACATAATTATCTGTTTGAAATATATTTTTTATTGTTTCTATATCTATTATTTTATTTTTTTCTTTATTAATAAATTGGTTGTAACTAGAATATTTATATTCACTCACACCTTTTACCATATTTGCCTTTACTGGATTCATATGTATATAGCTTATACATTTTTTCAAGTAATTTACGTCTGTAATAAACTGACTTTGAAATCTATTTCGATAAACAAATCCCACTCTTTTATTTGTTTTATTATAATATATACTATATCCTCCATTTAATCTTTTCATATATTGTGATATTTCACTTATATCATTACAATGTAATATCATATGAGAATGATTATCCATTACACAATATGATATTATTTTTACTTTTTCCTCTTCATTATACTTTTTCATTAATTTTACATATTCATTTTTCTGGTGATTTTCATTAAAGATATATTCCTTATTAATTCCTTGAACCATAATATGAAAAAATCCATTTTTATTAATATTTCTTGCTTTTCTTGGCATAAGTTGTCTCCTTTTTGAATTAAATTATATTAGTATTATACTATGTAAACCATATTTTTTCAAGCTAAACTTTTCGACAGAATTTGATAAAATACTAAAAAATCGAAATTTGAGAAAAGGAAAGATTTGGACGCGTCCCAAATCTTTCCTTTATCTATTCCTTTTTTCTTATTGGATGTCTTATTACTGTTTTTAGTTTGCTTGTTTCACATCTTCTTGGATCACTTAAATAAATTTCGTGGTGAAGTCTGTTTTCTGCAATGTCTAGTTCATACCCGTTTTCTAGCATGTATTTATGCATTAAATTTATTGTTGTTGGTTCATCATCATATGCACCTATGTGCATACATTGAACACATAACCCTTCTTCGTGACTTAAAAATTCTACTTTTGAAAAGTCTTGTTTTTTCTTGTTGGTTGCTTCTTTAATTGCCCAATTAAATTCTTCTTTTGTTACGAAGTCTGGTAATCTAATTATTGAAATAAAATTTAGTTTTTCTTTACTTTTATAATCTATTCCATTTTTGTTTCCTTCTTGCCACCAAAAACCTTCTAGTGGTGGAACTACATATTCAAAATAGCCTTCTATTTTATGTGCTGTTTTGTAACTCATTTTTATTGTAAATGCTATTGCATATAAAAGTCCTATCGATGCTTTATATTCGCTATTTTCTTCGTTTGGGTTTCCTTTTCCCCTAACTGCAATATAGTTCATTTTAGGAACTTCTATAATGCTTGGTTTATTTTTTGGCATATAAAATTCCTTATATTCTTTTTTATAATCAAAAGCCATTCTATTTTTTCCTTTCTAATCTTTTAATGAAATGTAAATATGAATTTCTTGTTTTTGCATATCTTCTGAGTTGTTTTGATATTCTTCAAAATCACAAGTATATTTTCTTTTTAAGTCCATATTCCATATTTCTTGCCATGCTTGTCCTACTGAATTTTGAACATCCCCTATTATAACAAATTTAGCATATTTTCCTTTTGGAATAACAGAACTTGTTATTTCATTATTATTTTCTATTTCTTTACTTACTTCTGCTCCTGCAATAAATGTATATGGTTTTGTATAGTCACCTTCATATTCTGTATATAAGCCTATTGTTTTATTATTTGCCTTATTTTGTATGTTTTCATAAATTCCATTCTCAAATAGTTTCTGCCAGGTTGCTCCTATTTCTTTCATAGCCTTTCCGTTTTGATTAGTTGTTTTTATTCTAATCCCTTTAACAATTTTTTCTTCTAATTCTACAATTTCATATTTCATATTATATACCTCCTAAATAGAAGTATATATCATTTAATTTGACAACTGTATGTCATATTACAAATAATTTTTTAGAGTTTTTTGTATTTTATCTTTTATTATATTTTTTGCATAACTAGGATTTAAAACTTTTGCATATTCCCCAAAAGATAAAATATAACCATATACCCATTCATTTTCTGGATATTTCACTTTTATAATAAAGTTTCCATCTTCTTTTTTGGTTATTTCTTTACTTTCAAATTCATCATATACTCTATAAGTCATAGCTTTATTTATTTCTAGTTCAAGTTCTATTATTTTGAAGTTATGTTTTTCATTCTTTTCTTCTTTTGGTAGTTCTCTTTCAAAATGTTCTTGCAATATCTTTATTTCTTTTATTCTAGAAATTTTAAATATTCTGTAATCTTGTTTTAATTTGCAATAACTTACTAAATACCATGATTTATCTTTAAACCATATTTGCAATGGTTCTACAATTCTTTTACTTTCTTCTCCATTAGAATTATAATAATTAAATTGTACTATCTGCTTATTTAAAATGGCAGATTTAATAATGTCAAATCGTTCTTCTTTTGCATTACTCCAATTAGAAAAATCAATTTTTATCCAATCATTTATCTTTTTATTAAATAATATACTCAACTTCTCCAAAATATCTTTTTCATCTTGTCCTTTTACTTTTTTCATTCCTTGTAAGGCAAACAAAATTTGATTTTGTTCCTCTTCTGAAAGTATTATTTTATTTAGTACATATTCTTCTAAAAGTCCTATTCCTCCATCTTTTCCTTTACTTGCATAAATTGGTATGTTTGCTGTGCTTAATGTTTCAATATCTCTATATATTGTTCTTGTAGATACCTCAAACCTATTAGCTAATTCTTTAGCTGTAGTTTTTCTCTTTTGCATTAGTATATATACTATTTCAAACAATCTGTTATTTACTTGCATATTTTCCTCCTGTATGTATTATATCATATAAATATGACGTTTGTCTGTCATATTTATAAAAATGGACAAATACTTTTTTATTGTTTTTAATATTTGTTCACAACGAAAAAACAGCTCTTGTCGAACTGTTTTTTCTCTTTTAAATTTAGGTTCTAAGTCTAGCTATCCCTATGACAACTTAATACCAAAAGGACCAAATCCATTTTTCCATACTGTATATCATATACTTTATTTTTTTTACATGTTAATTTATTCCAACTAGTTACAATTCTTAGAATTAGGCAATTTCTATTTTACTTTCTTATAAATATTTCCACAAGATTTACAAGTAATTTTCATTTCATAGCTATTTACTTTTTTGTCTAATATAGTAATTAAAGGCTCACTATCTTTTTGACAACATAATCTATTTTTTATTATAATTAGTTCATCATTACAATTTTTACCTGTTTTACTATCTTCAAAATCTATTAATATGCTACCATTACTTCCACAGTTACATTTATATTTTAATTCTAATCTATCATAAGTTGAGTAGCATAAATATCCTATATTTTCATTACACTTGTCACAATACATCCAACCCCCATAATTAGTTGCCAATTTTGTATTTACTAGCTCTTTGTTTTTTAATACTCTTGCCATATTTTTTCTCCTTTTAAAATTACTAATTCTTATTTCGATTATATAATAATAGGCAGATAGTTTCAAGTTATCTGCCCTATTAATTTTAATTAAATTTAATTTTAATTCATATTATTGTAAAGATTTGGACGCGTCCCAAATCTTTACCAAATCTTTACGCCCATATTATTAAAGTAAGCATAATAATTCCTATCACAATGAATGAACATCCCATTATCTTACTCACTTTTCTAAATGACTTTTCACTTTTAGGTATTGGATGAAAAATTGTTTTTCCTGTTTCATAACTCATTTTAGGAAGATAATTTCCTATAATTATAAATAATATTCCTAGTATTAAACATATGCTTTTTCCAACATATACTGTACTTCCTAATGGTACTTCTATCATAATAATATATATTAATACTGTTATTATTGGAATAAACCATTCCATTATTTTTACTATTTTAGGTTTTTCATCATTTTTTAGTTCTACTACTTTTGAAGTAAATATAATACATACTGCTTGCACAACAGCCATTATTGTAGGTATTCCGAATAATGCAAAATTCTTTGGTGCATAGTTGTCTGGTATATCATTTATTGTGAAATGAATTGGCATTTGTTCTGGTAATTTGTTATAAAATACTATTCCTAATATCATTGGTAATAAACATATAATTACACTTAAAATTAGTGTTTTTCTATTTTTCTTTTCCATTTTTATTTCCTCCTAACTTATAAATCCAAACTAATACATCTTCAAATACAGAACTATTTAGTTCATAAAATATAAAGTTTTTTTGCTTTGTTTCAGTTATTAATTTTGCTTTTTTTAAATTTGATAAATGATATGATACTGTTGCTCCTGTTAAGTTAAAACTACTTGATATTTCTCCTGCTGTTTTTCTTCCATCTTTTAATAGTTCTAGTATCTCCCTTCTTACAGGGTCACTAATTGCTTTTAATGTTTCTGACATTCCCAATTTAATCACCTCTACTTTGGTATTTTGATATATATCTAAATAGATTATATTATTTTATTTTTATAATGTCAATAAGTATTTAGATTTTTTTCTAAATAGTTTGTAAGAGGAAAGATTTGGACGCGTCCCAAATCTTCCCTCTCTTTCTTATTTTACTCCTTTATTAACTCATATACATAGTCTACTTTATCACAAACATTTTGTGAGTGTGTTACTATTATTATACATTTATTTTGCTCTTTTGCTAATGTTCTAAATATTTTTAGAATTTCATTTTCTGTATCTTTATCTAGGTTCCCTGTTGGCTCGTCTGCAATTATTATTTTTGGGTCATATGATAAACTTCTTGCAATGGCAATTCTTTGTTGCTCTCCTCCAGATAGTTTTAGTATTTTTCTTTTTGCATGTTCTTCTGATAGTCCTACACTTTTCATAAGTTCTAGTGCTTTTTTCTTTTTGTCTCTTATTTTTACTTTACTTACATCCATTGATAATATAATGTTTTCTATTGCGGTTAAGCTTGGCAATAAGTTATAACTTTGAAATACAATTCCTATGTCTGTATTTCTATACTTATCTAAATTCATCTTTTTTAAGTCTTTTTCATCATATAGCACTTTTCCGTCTAGTACATTTTTCAAGTCCTGTTATTAGTGATAATAATGTTGTTTTTCCACTACCACTTTTTCCTTTTACGGCATACATTTTGCCTTGTTCAAATTCATAGTTTATGTTTTCAAATACATAGGTGTCTTTTGGTGCGTCTTTATACCTATATCCTACATTTTCTAATTTTAATATTCCCATACTTCTCTTCCTTTCTTGTATATAATAATTAGTATTTTGCTAGCAGACCAATCAAAAATTAATGTAGCATCCTCTTTCACGTTGGTTTTATTTTAATTTCAGCCCAAAAACGCAAGATTCTGGTTACTTCAAAAAGCTTTAAGACCTTTCTTTTAAAATAGTTAGTGGACTAAACCTTTGAATACTTATCATGGAAGCCAAACTACTAATTAGCGTTAACAGTATCCCTATTCCTAATAATTCTATTACAACTGTCATATCTACTACTGCATCAATTGTACTAATTTCTTGTACTTGCCTATTTTTATTAAATTCCATATTCATTGGTCCTTTTCCAAAATTATCTGAAATTTCTTCTTCTTGTTGTTTTGCACTTTCTATTTCACTTTGAAGTAATAGGTTTCCTACTGGTTTTGATAAATAGCTTCCTATGCCTGCTCCAATCATTAGCATAACAACACTTACAATTAATAATTCTAAAACAAATTGCATTGTTAATTTAAATTTGCTTACTCCTATTGTTCTAAATACTCCTATTTCATATTTTCTTTCTCTAATATTTATCATGTTTATTACAAATAGAACTATTCCTGATATGATTAATGTAATAATTAAAAATGTTGTAGCAAATGTTTTTACATTTTCAATAGATTGTGTTGCACTTTCTAACTCTTCTAAGTTTGTGTTAATTGTGTAATACTCATTTAGTCCTTTTTGTTTTACTTCTTCTGAAAATAAGTCTATCACTTCTTTATTTTCAATTATAAATGATGGTGTTATTGCTGTTACAAGAGTGCTATCGTCTGCTACTAATAAATCAATTACTCCGCTTCCTGTTATAATTTTATTTGCTGATGGCGAATACATATTTTTGGTATCGTCTGTATTAGAATTGTCTGTATAAATTCCTGTTACTGTGAATTCATAAGTTTTTTCACTATTGCTTGGATTTTTAAATGTTATTTTACTTCCAACACTTATTTCATTTAATGTTGCAAGTTCTGAGCTAATGGCGCACTCATAACTATTGAAGTTAGTTATCATTTCTCCTTCTGTTATTTTATATGTTCCATTTACAAAGTCAGTCATTGCATCATATGAAGAATATCCATCTATTTCAAAGTCTCCGTCTTAAATTTCTTGAACTTTGAAATACTTCTTTTGTTCTTGTTATTATGGTTGTTGTATTATTATTTATTGTAGTGTGTCTTTCTCCTCCACCAAATTCTCCACCTGGCCCTTTTCCCATTCCACTACTTCCACCTGTCACCGTACTTGAAGAAGTAGTTGTTGTTTGTTTATCTTCTACTTCATATTCAAATGTGTCTGTTGCTTTTGTTATGGTATCACTATTTAAAGATGTTTGATATAGATAATAAAATCCTTTTAAGTATTCACTATTTCCATAATTTTTCACATCATCAACTGTAAATGATTCGATATTATTAAAGGCTTCTATATTTTCTTTTTTGGCGTCTTCTCCACCTTTAAAGTTTGCAGAAATACTTTTTCTGTCAAATGAAATACTTGCAATAATGTCATGTGATTCTTCATAATTTTTTACGAGATTATTTGCTGTGTTTCTAATTGCCAAAGTTACTGTAGAACTAGCCGAAATTACTAAAATAATAATTCCTATTAGAATGTTCCTTCCTTTATTTCTAATGATTGAAACCAAACTATTTTTTAAAATATACATTTTTTTACCTCCTATTTTTGCTTTCATATATACATTACTATATAAAGATTGAAAAATTATTGAATGTTAATATTTAATTTTAATTTTTTTTGAAATTAAAGTTTGTAGAATAAAATATGTCAATAATTGGGGTGGAAAACTTTGAAAGTCTTTCACCCCAATTATTGACATTTGTGCAAATTATTATATACTTAATTGCTCTATTATTCATCTAACATTAATATCTCGAAAGTTTATAATCAACTACTTTCTTCTGTAATTCACCTACTTCAACGATTTTGCTGACCTTAGCAAAATCGTCATCAATCTCTCTTCCACTATTTTGACATGCTAATTTTGCTCTATCGATTACTTTTGCAAAATTTTTCCATTTTTTCTATTGTAACTTAAGGAATGGTTACTTTAAATATAGTGTATGGTTCTTTATATTGCACTTCTATTGTTCCATTATATTTTTGCACTGTGGCTTTGGCAATGGCAAGCCCTAAGCCATATCTTTTTTCTTTTCGGTTTCTTGATTTATCAATACGGTAAAACCTTTCAAATATTTTTTCTCTTTCTTCTTCTGGTATTGGTTTTCCAATATTTTTTACTTCTAGTACTATTTCGTTTTTTTCTTTTTTTAATTCTACTCTCACTTCTTTTTCAGGCTCAGTATGTTTTATTGCATTGTCTGTTAGGGTAGATACTATATGTTCTATGTCTTCTTTATTTGCATTTATTATAATATTTTTTTCAATATTGTTTTGTATGCTTATTTGTTTTTCATAGGCCATACTTTCAAACATAGAAAGTATTATTTCTATTTCTTTTGATAAGTCAAATTGCTTATTTTCTTTTATATTATCTATATTTTCTATTTTTGCTAGTAGTAATAATTCGTTTATTAATTTGTTCATACTTTCTGCTTCATTTTGAATATAATTTATCCATTTATTTTTACCAATTTCATTTTCTAATACATCTGCATTTGCTTCAATTACTGCAAGTGGTGTTTTTAGTTCATGTGATGCATCTGATATAAATTGCTTTTGTTTTTCAAAGGTTTCTTCTACTGGTTTTACAATCATTTTAGATACTTTTTTTGCTAATTCGTAAATAGCCACAAGAGAAATAACAGATATAATAACAGAAAATATTAATATTGTTTTTATATGTGAAATTGCTTCTTCGTTTTCTACAAAAGTAATTTTTATTGTATTTGGATTTATTTTCCTAACTTTATAGATATATTTTCCTATCATTCCTTTTTCCGTATTTTTCTTTGCTACTTTTAGAGCATAGTCATTTATTGTTTTATCATTTGATGTATTAGAACTTTGCACAATAATAGAATCTTCTATTAAAAAACTATATATTCCATCAATCGTAGTTTCTTGTTTTATTTTGTAATCGTCGACTCTTCCTTCTGGACTTTTCTTTGGCTCTTCTCCCATAAATCTATCCATTATGAAATTAGTAGTATTAATTGTATTATTATAATTTAGAACAGTAAATAATATAATTGTTCCTAAAATTATAATAGATAATGATACCATAATTAATAGAAATATTCTTTGCTCTAATTTTTCAATCATTTTCTTCCTCCAATTTATACCCTATTCCTCGTACTGCTTTTATTTTTACTTTTGATTTTAACAGTTTTAATTTCTTTCTTAAAAAAGATACATAAACCTCTACATTGTTATATTCTGCTTCACTTGTTATACCCCATATTTTATTTGCCAACATTTCTCTATCAATTATTTGATTTTTATTTACTAATAATATTTCGAGTAAATCTAATTCTTTTCCATTAATAGGAATTTCATTATCATTAACTTTCATTTTGCAAGTGGCTAAGTCTAATTTTAAATCACTATATTCTAATATATTGGTATCTTCTATATTTGTTTTTCTTTTTAATATCACTTTTACTCTGGCAACTAGTTCTCTCATATGGAATGGTTTTGTAATGTAATCATCTGCACCATTCTCTAATCCATTTAATTTATCAGATATTTCTGACTTTGCTGTAAGCATTATAACTGGTGTATTTATTTTTTCTTTTCTTAAACTATTTAGTATTTCAAATCCATCTTTTTTAGGTAGCATTACATCTAGCAAAATCAAGTCATAAATATTAGTTAAAGCTTCATATTCTCCATCTTCACCATTTGTTATTATATTAACCCCAAATTTTTCCCTTTGCAAAGTTGTTGCTATTGCATCAGCTAAACTATATTCATCTTCAATTATTAAAATCTTCATATTTATCACCTTTTTATATTGTACTTGTTAAACATTGAAGTTTTATTGAATTTTAGGAAAGATTTGGACGCGTCCCAAATCTTTCCTAATCTCTCAATTATTTCCTAGTCATTATTTAAAAAGTTCATTACTAAATCTATTATAATTTCTTTTTCTTTTGGGTTAGATTCTGCTATTAGTAATGTTAAAGCTGTAAGTGTATTGTTGTCTATTGTTTGCTTTCCATTCTTATATATTATATCATAAAAATTCAAAAAGTATATAAATAAAGTTGCTGCAAGATAGCATAAATTTTTTGTAGGGTAACTTTTGATAGAAATTTTAAAAGTATTTATTTAACTGAATTTTGAGAATATAGAGTTTACTGTGTAAACTAGAATTAACTATGATTGTTTAGATACTATAATTAATTTTGTAGTATCTAATTTTTATATTTTTAATATACACTATTTTTAGTATAATGTAAATAATAAAAATCTATTATTT
>JAAVYV010000004.1 GCA_022791325.1 Clostridia bacterium | reverse complement strand
TGTAGATAATAATATTTTATCAAATTGGTATCTCTTATTCAAATTTTTTATTTAATTTTTTATATCAAAATCATATTGAAAGCCTATATATTTCAATATTTTTTCTTTTTTTGCAATCCCTACGAAAAGTTTATGCTAACGGTTTTTCAACTATTTGATTATAAATAACTCCATTCCACAATATTCACAAGCTTTTGCTCCTGTATCACTAATATGATTTATTCCTCCACAACACTCACATTTTACTATTCTTTCATGCCTTTTCTTTTCTACTTCTGCTTCTACTTTCTTTTTATATATTATTTTATTATTTCTATATTCTATTTCACTATTGCAAAAACCTAGTAATACTGCTTTTGATATGTACTCTGTTGCCCTCTCCTCAGTTATTTTTAATTTCCTTGCTATTTCTTCTATGCCTTCTACTTCTTGAAAATTTATTAAATTTGCTATCTTTTCATATACTCTGCCTTCTTTTATATTCTTCATTCCAAAATATATAAAAGCTACTCCTATTATTAACAAAATTGATACCATTACAATAGTTAATACTACTTCACCTGTTGGTTGGTCTATTTCTGCTGCTGTTCCTATTAATGCAAAAAATACCGAACATACACCTATTACTATTTTTATTGTTCCACTAAATTTAAATCTATTCTTTGAGCTATCTCTTAACTTTAAATATAATAATATTAATCCTGCTGGCAAAAAAATTATTAATGCTAATATAACTACTATCCAATATTGATATATCTTTTTGTTTAATTCCATATTTTTTCCCCCTACTATTATATTATCATATTTGTATTATATTTACAATCTAATTTATATCTAATTTTATTTTGGTAATAGTTACCTTTTCCTATATATATTGATAATAGTTAATTTGCTGTTTTATACAAATTGATTATTTAAGTAAAACATTATAGTTATACATACTTCTTAATTTTACATTTTAAAAGAAACCAAAACTTAAAAATTCATACCTTTTTGAGTTTCAGTTTTTTCTAAATATATAAATAATATTTAATTTAAAATTCATATAATATATATTAACTAAATTTTCCTTTACTGATAATTTCTTCTAAGCATTTTTCTATTTGTAATATACAATTATTATATATTTCTACATCATATCCCCATGGGTCTTTTATGTCCATGTCTTTCCCATTATTATCAAGCTCAGCATATTCTTTTATTGTATATACTTTTCCTTTTAGATTTGGATACATATATATTACAGAATCTTTATGAGACTTAGTTGCACATAGTACAACATCCATTTCTTCTATTCTGCTATCTCTTATATTAGTAGCTCTATGCCTTGATATATCTATATCATAATCTCTTGCTACATATATTGCATTATAAGTTGCATTGTCTCCATTGTCTGCATATATTCCACAAGAATATACTTGTAAGTCTAATTTCTTATCTATTGCAATCTTCTTTAACATTCCCTCTGCCATAGCACTTCTACATATATTTCCAGTACAAACAAACATAGCTTTCACAATTATTTACCTCCTATAATAAACTTAGTATAAACTATATTTGTTATTCTATCAAGTTTATTTTTTGAATATATACTGAATCACTATCAATAGTTTTTAATTTCATTTGTCTATAAAATAAAAAAGCAAGAGCATTTTATTTACGCTCTTGCTTTTTTATTTACATTCCTATTGTGTCTCTAAAGCTTTTTTTGCTCTCTTCTGCTTTGATTCATTCGTTTGCTTGAATCCAAATTTCTCTAAGTGCTTTGTTAAATACCAAAGAGATAAATCATCTCCTTCTTTTAATTCACACTCTAACATATTTCCTATATCTGTTTTTCCTTTATATTTATATTTCGAAAAATCACAGCAAACTTCAATTATGCTACCTTGTAATCTTATTAATGTTTTTACTCTTGTTGTCTCTATTTTTACACCTGCTTCTACATTTATCTTCTTTTCTATTTTAATATTTTTACTTTCAAATAGAGAAGTTGCTAAATTTAAAAATTCTTCTAAGTTACCTACATTCTTATATTCATATTCTTCTCTTTTTGTAATAGATGTACCATCATCTGTGGGAATCTTAATGTAGTAGGATTCACTTAGTCTTGTTTTCCTATGTCTCATTTGTATACCACTTGGAATTTCACATGTTGGATTATAGTATAAATCTTCATTTTTTACCATATTCCACTCACTAATACTCTCTATCCCTGTCATAGTGGCTAGTATATTATTTCTGATGTTTTTTATTATACCAAATCTTTTCATATTGTCTGGAAAAACAAATTTCTTTTCTATTTCGACAGGATTATCCTCAAATAGAGCTTTTATTCTTTCTATTTCTTCTTGCCTAAGATTATATGCCTGGTCAACATCTACCATTACATAGCTAAAGTTGATTGATAACTCTGTTATCTTTAAGCTAACTTCTTTGATGTCTTTTACAACACCATCATCATCTTTTATGTATACTCTATTCTTTTTTGGGTCATATATTGTTGCTTTCTTTTTAGTAACACTTATAATATCTCTTCTATCCGTTACTGAATACAACCGCTTCAAAAAGTGTTCATATTGTTTATCATCTTTGAATTTCTTAAAGAATATATTATCTCTTTTCCCTTCTAAAATGATCTGCGCAAGTCTATATAATACACTTCCTTTTTCGCCTTTTAATAGCGTTGTCCTTACCTCAGAAAGCATTTCAAATTCCATAGCAGATGTTACATATTCATCTGCCCATTTCGCTTCCTTTTTATATTTTTTTAGAGTCATTTCTATTAAAGTAGCATCTGGGTCATAATATATATCATCATATTGGTCAAATCTTGTCAGTAACATATTCTCAATTGTAGATATAGCACCTCTCTCAAAGCCTACAGTCGGGTTATCATTTAATAAAACAATTGTGATATATGAAAAAATATCGGTAAAGTCTATCTTTTCTCCCCAAGTCATATACCTGTCAGTCATTATATATTCCATACGGTCACAGTCTATTGTCCCAATTAGTAAACTTCTGAAAATAAATAGTATGTCTAAATTTTTCTCTACTTCTTTGTCAGAGCCTTTCTTTTTTATATTGGCATTATCTTTGTAGATGTCAATCACTTTAGAAGTAATATCATAACCAAAAATCTTATTAATCTCTTTGGCATATTTTTCAAATTCTTCTATCGTCCTCTCTTCATGTGTCTTTTCTCCTCTTTCTTCTAATGAATGTGAGAAAGCTGTATGCCCAATGTCATGACCTAATGCTGCAAGCTCTAGTGCTTCCCTATCTTCTATTGGGATAATAAAGTATTTTTTAAACTTCTTTTCACAAACATCTAATAACTTCGATGTTAAATACATAACACCTACCGAATGCATAAACCTAGTATGCCTAGCATTTAGTAGTTCTTTTGAAAGTACCTTTGTTCCTAATTGACTCTTAAACCGTAGTTCATAAAACGGCTTTAATTCTACTACTTTAGCTAATTTCTCATTTAGCCGTATTTCTCCTAAAAGTGGATGTTTTACAGTTACAACATTTTGTTTCAGCATAATTTCTTCCTCCTTATATTTTGAAGTTTTATTTATAAAATATATGGTAATATTATACATAATTTAATAGTTTATGTCAATCTTTTTTTTGAAATCAAATTACATGTAATTTCAAAAATATGTCACTATTCACGGCTAATATTAAATATAGGCGTAGGAGCGATTAGTAATCGCTCCTACATCATAAAATATATTTTAGTCTGTAAATAGTAATAAAAATATTGCTACAAAACTGTAATAAATCTTCCTATTTTTCATTTATATTGCCCATTGTCTTATTTCATCTCTTGTATTTTCTGCTCTATCTTCTATATATTCTTTCCAAAATGGCCTACTAGTATCTTGATTGTGTAGCATATATTGTTTTTCAAATTCTTCTATTACTAAATTTTCAATTTTTCTCTCTTCTAAATTTAGTATTTTAATATTATCTTTTAATTCTGGGGAACTAAAATGTAATATTAAATATGGTTTATCACATTTACTGTCACTACTTCTATATACAAATTTAGTTGTTACAATTTTATCTTTGTTACTTTTATTTTCATTAAAATTAGTTTCAAAGCCAAATTGTTGCATACATATTTCTAGCATATTTCTTGTTTCAGATAGATGTTTTGCTTGATTATTATATTTATTTACAAACATTTCTAAAAACTTTTCTATTTTCTCTTTATCTGTATTAAAACTTTGGCTTATTATACCTAAATCTTTTAGCACTGGACACTTAAAACTCCCATCTTCTTTTGCAATTCCTATTCTACTATGTATTTGCCTTAATTCACTATCGTGAATTTCTATTACATTTTCTAATAAATTCTTTTAAACTATCATAATAATTTTCATCTTTATCTATACCGACTATTACCTCTCGTAAATTATTAAACTTATTAGCATATTCAATATATTCTTTTGGATCTCCACTTATATATTTTGCATCTGGTATTGCCATTTCACTTCCAAATACTATTTTTCTTATATTATTTATCTCTTTTTCATCCATATATCTATATCATATCCTCTATTCTTATGTTCATAATGCCATAACCGACTTCTGTCATCTATCTCTAAATTTGCACTATTTCTTAATTCTGTTATAAAATCATTTCTTCTTTGTGTTTTCTCTATACTAGTTGATTTATCTATAGAACTTTCTATCATTTTTGGCTCTTTCTTAAAAAATAACCTCTTTATTAAATTTCTAAAAAATTCATAATTCCTCTCTTCTTTAAATTTTAGGGCACGAACTTAATATTTTATTGTTCATGCCCTACATTCTATTCTTCTTCACCCTTTAAACGTTCTGCTCTATCAGCCGCTATTAGGTTGTCTATCATTTCATCTAAGTTTCCATTTAGGAAGTCTTCAAATTGGTATACATTCATTCCTATTCTATGGTCTGTTATACGCCCTTGTGGATAGTTATATGTACGTATTTTTTCGCTCCTGTCTCCACTTCCTACTTGACTTTTTCTTTCATTTGCTATTTGACTATCACGTTTTTGTTTTTCTATTTCGTATAATCTTGAACGTAAAAGTCTCATTGCATATTCTCTGTTTTGTACTTGTGAACGTTCTGTTTGGCATTCTGCTACTATCCCTGTTGGTACATGTATTAACCTTACTGCTGATGATGTTTTATTTACGTGTTGTCCACCAGCACCGTGATGCTCTATATACTTCTAGTTTTATATCTGCCGGGTTTATATCTATCTCTACATCTGCTACTTCTGGAAGTACTGCTACTGTTGCTGTTGACGTATGTATTCTTCCACTACTTTCTGTATCTGGTACACGTTGAACTCTATGTACTCCACTTTCAAATTTTAGCCTACTATATGCCCCTTTTCCTGTAATCATAAATGATACTTCTTTATAGCCACCTAGCCCTGTTTCATTTTCATTTACTACTTCTAGTTTCCAATGCTTTTTCTCTGCATACATTGTATACATTCTAAATAGAGTTCCTGCAAATAAAGCTGCTTCTTCTCCACCTGCTCCTCCACGTATTTCGCATATTACATTTTTGTCATCATCTGGATCTTTTGGTATTAATAGTATTTTTAGTTCATCTTCTAATTTGGGCATAAGCTCTTTATTTGCTAGCATTTCTTCTTCTGCTAAATCTCTCATTTCTGGGTCTATTGCCATCATTTCTTTTGCTTCTTCATAAGCTTCCTTAGCCTTTTTATATTCTCTATATTTTTGTACAATTGGTTCTATTTCTGCATGTTCCTTCATGTATTCTCTCCACTCATTAGTTCTAGAAATTACTTCTGGATCACTTATCTTCTCTGTTAATTCTTCATATCTCTTTTCTACTGTTTCTAACTTATCAAACATAAAAATTCTCCTTTTTTTATTTTACTTTGGTATTATACTATATTTTTTTGATTTATTCAAGAGAAAAAGCACTCTTTCATATGTGAAAAAGTGCTTTCTTTTATTATCTTTGATTTTTTTCTTATTCCTTTAATAATATTTCTGTTGACATTTAATGTTTTTTTTCTCTATCTATTATCTTTCTTTTTTAATTAGTCCATGTACATTTTTCTGTATTCTTCCATCGCTCTATTTTTTATATCTTCAGGTATATATTTACCTGATATATTGGTATTCCTACCACATTTTGGACACCTAAAAGTATAATAATACTCTTTACAGCTCTTGTAATACCCACGAGATGTTACATAGATGTCATCTTTAGTTACTAATATCTGTTCTCCACAGCCTCTTTCCCCATTTCCTTTTCCTGTACATCTTTGTTTAGTTTCCCAACCTTTGGTATTAACTTTTTCTAATTTTTCCATTTTTGCTCTTTCTCCTATTCAGAATACAAGACTTTAGTTACTATTTAGTTCTTTATTATTATAATATTTATTTACATAATTGTCAATATTAAAACATTTTGAGCTTAACTTTTTTGTAAATATATTGATAATAGTTAATTTATTGTTTCAATCGTCAAACAAATACATTTTTTTGTAAAATGTTATCATTCTAAATACTTATTGATTTAAAATTAGAAAAAACCAAAACTTAAATAAAACATATTTAAGTTTTGGCCTTTTTTTATTATATCTGTTTCCCTTTTTTACTTTATAATGTCTACTCTTATTATTTTTTTCAATATTTCTTATTAATTTGTCTTTTTATTTTTAATTTTAAGTATTTCCATTCCATCATGCTTATATACTTCATGGATTCTGATGATAATAAATTATTTTCTTTTGCATATTTGTTCCATTCTTCTAATTCTGGAAATCTATTATTTTCAATCGTTATTCTCTTTAGTTCTCTATAACTTGCATCATAAAATTCCTTCATTTCACTTTTAACTGGAAATTCCTTCTTTGGTATTGATAATGAATAATAATCATTTATTAATTTATCTATTTTATTACCTAATTTTAATGCACTTTCATCATTCAAATTATTGTTTTCTACATCATCATTTAATATATTTTGCAAGTTTCTTATTTCATTTTTTAATCTCTTTTCCATTTATCATCACCACACATCCATAATTATTAGATATATGCCTCTACTAGGTTAGCCCTAATATTTACTAATTATAATATTCTACTATTTATTATATTATAACACTTTATATTGGCAAATTGTGTCGAAATTTGTCGAAAATAATAAAATTATGTAACTTCATTCATTGAATAGATTGTTACATAATTTCATTATTATCTTTTTAATTTTTCCAAAATGCCTGATATGCCTTATATGTTTCATATATATCAAATTTGCTTGTCACTTCATATGGTGCATGCATTGAAAGTACTGGTACCCCACAGTCTATTACATCTACACCTTTATTTGCTAGAATATAGGCTATTGTTCCACCTCCACCTATATCTATCTTTCCTAACTCTGCAACTTCGTATTTTATATTATTTCTTTCAAATATTCCTCTTATTTGTCCAACAAATTCTGCATTTGCATCAGATGCTCCTGATTTTCCTCGTGCACCTGTATATTTATTAAGTCCTACTCCTCTTCCTAAAAATCCTGAATTATTCCTTTCATATGCTGAAGCATATATTGGATCATATGCAGCATCAACATCTGCTGATAACATTTTTGACCCTACAAATACTTGATCTAATAAGTTAGGTCTATTTATTCCTAATCTATTTAATAATTCAGAAATAAATGTATCAAATACATGTGATTCCATTCCTGTATTTCCCATACTTCCTATCTCTTCTTTATCAGATATTATGCATACTGCTGTTGTTTCTGGGTTTTGTATATCTAGTAGTGCCCTTATTGATGTGTATACACATACTTTATCATCTTGACCATATCCGAGCCACCATACTTTTATCAAGCCCCATCGTTCTGCTATTAAATGCTGGTACTAGTTCTATCTCTGAACTTACAAAATCTATTTCTGTTATTCCATATTTATCATTTAATATTTTTAATATATTTAATTTCACGGCGTCCGCTATATTCTCTCCATTATATGGTATACTACCTATTAGTAAGTTTAACTCTTCTCCTTTTATTCCTTCTTTTAATTTTCTTTCCATTTGCTCACTTGCTAAGTGTGGAAGTAAGTCTGTTATTGTAAATATTGGATCTTTTTCATCCTCACCTATACATATTTCTTGTTTTTCCCCATTCGCCTTTACTATTACACCATGCATACTAAGTGGAATGGTTGTCCATTGGTATTTTTTTACTCCACCATAATAATGAGTTTTTAAATAAGCTAAGCCACTCTCCTCATATAATGGATTTGGCTTTAGGTCTAACCTTGGCGAATCTGCATGTGCTCCTATTATATTAATTCCATTTTCTATATTATTTCTTCCTATTATAGCTAAATACATGCTTTTATCTCTGTTAATATAATATACTTTATCTCCTGCCTTTAGTTTATTATATTCATTAATGTTTCTAAATCCTTTTTCTTCTACTAAACTCTTTACACTTTTTATTATTTCTCTTTCTGTTTTTGATTTGTTTAAAAAAGCTATATATTCATCACAAAATTTAAATATACTGTTTTTTACATTTTCCTCAAGCCCTTCCCAACCTGTTTTTGTCTTTCTAAATAAGCTTTCTTTTAATTTTTCTGTTTCTGTCATTTTTATCATCCTTTCTTTAGTTCTCTATATATCTTTTTCTACTTTTTTTTATTATTTCCTTTTTTTGGATATATAATCATCTATTTTTACATATATAATTTATAAATACTATTTACAAATTATATATTTTATTGTTAAATATATTTGTAAAATTATGAATAATTTTGTTTTTTGGAGATAGAAAATGAAGAAAATTAATGAAAAAAATTTAGAAAAGGACATTGATATTAAAAAAAATAGAGATGCTACCGAAAATGATACTGATATATATGAAATATTAGAAGAAGAAGACTTTAATGACTTAACTAAAATTACCAATAAAGATGATATTGATAATATTTCTGAAATTTTAGAAGAAGAAAATAATAACAATTTAGTTAAAACTTTTCAAGATCTAGAAGTCTCTGCAAATGGACATATCGATAATACACTAAAAAATGAAATAGACAATATAATTCATGATGTACCAGAAACTTCTAAAAAGAAAATTAATAGTATTTTATCTGAAACTGATAAAGAAGAACTTACTAATAACACTATTATTAGTAATGATGAAACTTCTCAGAAAAAAAATACTGAAAATATTTATCATACAGAAATTGACAAAAAAAACATTGTTAATAATAAAAAATGTATAAAAATATTAATACCTGTTATTGGTATTATACTCATTTTTATAGCTTTTTTATTTTGTACAATTTTCGCTTTGGTAAATGTTAATAAAACTACTATTATTTCTGGTATTTCTATAAAAGGTATTGATATTTCTGGGTTAACTAAAGAAGATGCCTATAATAAAGTTGAAAATATTATTAATGAAAAACTTTCTAAAACATTTAATCTTGTTTATGATAACACATCTACTAGTGTTTCAGGTGAACAATTTGAATTTAATTTTGATATAAATACTAGTATAAATAAAGCTTATAATATTGGAAGAACTGGCAATATTTTTGAAAATAATTTCACAATATTGTCTTGCTTAATAAACAAAAATGATATAATTCCTACTTTTTCATATAATGAAGATGCTATTAATAGTTTAGCATTAGAAATTGGAGCTAATATTCCTAATAAATTAATAGAACCCAGTTATTATATTGAAAATAGTAATTTAGTTATTTCTAATGGTGTTAATGGTGTAACTATCGATACAGAACTTCTAAAACTAAATATCATAACATATATTAATGATTTTAATGTAAACTATGAAAATGTTAATATTCCTGTAGTCAATTGCACTGCAAAAAATATTAATATAGATACTATATATTCTGAAATTTATAAGGAAGCTAAAGATGCTTATTATACTAAAAATCCTTTTACAATATATCCTCATGCAGATGGATTAGATTTTGCCATAAGTTTAGATGAAGCTAAACAGCTTCTAAAAGAACAAAAAGAAAGCTATGTAATTCCTTTAAAAATAATAAAGCCTAATATTACAACTAATCAAATTGGAACAGATGCATTCCCTGATCTATTAGCAACATTTTCTACTTCATATAGTACAAGAAATGTTAATAGAACTACTAATATTAAACTTGCTTCTTCTAAAATAGATGGTATTGTGATAATGCCTGGTGAAACATTTTCATATAATACTACTGTAGGCAAAAGAACTGCAGAAGCTGGTTTTAAATCTGCTGCTGTATATGCAGGTGGAGAAGTAACCACTGGTATTGGAGGAGGCATTTGTCAAGTTTCTTCTACATTATATAACTCTGTTTTGCTTTCCAACTTAGAAATAGTTGAAAGGCATAATCATGGTTTCAACCCTGGATATGTAAAAGCTGGAACTGATGCAACTGTTTCTTGGGGAGGTCCAGATTTTAAATTTAAAAATAATAGAAGTTATCCTATAAAAGTACTTTGCACAAATTCTAATGGTACAATAACTACTACAATATTCGGCCTTAAAGAAGAAAATGATTATCAAGTTGAAATAGAAGCTTATGTTACAAGCTATATTCCTTATAAAACAATAACAAAGCCAACTTCTTCTCTTAAAGTTGGTCAAACAAAAGTTATTGAAAGTGGTTCAAATGGATGTAATACTGTAAGCTATAAAATATTAAAACAAAATGGTAAAGTTGTTTCCAAAACATTGCTTTCACAAGATACATATAATCCTCATAATAGAATAGTTCAGGTAGGTACAGGAAAGTAGATTGAGAAAAAAATTTAGGATGGGAAGGATTTGGGGAAGGAAAGATTTGGGACGTGAAAGATTTGGGACGTGTCTAAAAATTTACAAACATTAAACAACTATATATTTTTTTATTATATATGTTTGTAAATTTTTAGACACGTCCAAAATCTTTCACGTCCCAAATCTTTCCTTCCCCAAATCTTTCACGTCCTAAATCTTTTTCTGTTTTCCTATAATTCTATTCCATCG